>JAAZBK010000078.1 GCA_012513855.1 Acidimicrobiales bacterium | reverse complement strand
CCCGGAGGAGATCGACAAGATCACCTTCGAGAACGCCTGCCGCTTCTACGACTGGGACCCCTTCGCCCACACCAAGCGCGAGGACGCCACCGTCGGAGCGCTGCGGGCCCGGGCCGATGCCGCCGGGGTCGACACCACCCGCATGCCCCGGGCCGAGTGGAAGAAGCGCAACGAAGCCGCCGGCGTCGGCGTCCCCAGCTGAACCAGGTGGCTGCAGTGTCCGATCAGCCGCGCCCGATCTTCGACTTCGACAACCACTACTACGAAGCCGAAGACGCCTTCACCCGCCACCAGGACCGCAAGCTCCGCAGCCGCGGCGTCCGGTGGGCCGAGATCGACGGCCGCCGCCGGCTCCTGGTCGGCGGGCGGGTCAACTTCTACATCGCCAACCCCACCTTCGACCCGGTGGCGAAGCCGGGCGCGCTGTTCGAGTGGTACCGGGGCAACCCGCACGACCAGACCATCGTGGAGGCCTTCGGAGAGCTCGAGCCGCTGCCGGCCGAGTACGGCGACCGCGACGTGCGGCTGAAGGTGATGGACGAACAGGGGGTGGCGGCCACCCTCCTGTTCCCCACGCTCGGCGTCGGCCTCGAGGACGCCCTCCGCGACGACCCCGAAGCCGCGGTGGGCGTGTTCGACGGGTTCAACCGGTGGCTGGCCGAGGACTGGGGCTTCCGCTACCAGGACCGGATCTTCGCGGTGCCCTACATCCAGATGCTCGACCCCGCGGGCGCTGCCGCGGAGCTGAAGCGCGTGCTCGACGAGGGCGCGGTCACCGTCAACGTCCGCAACGCTCCCGTGCCGGTGCCCGGCGGCTACCGGTCGCCGTTCGATCCCGTCTACGACCCGTTCTGGGGCCTGGCCGCAGAGGCCGGGATCCCCGTGTCGACCCACGCCGGCAACGACGGCTACGACGCGCTCGTGCAGATGTGGGAACCGTCGGGGGCTGAGAGCTCGCTGTTCCGTTCGCCCCTGCGTGGGATCGTCACCAAGGGACGGGCGGTCACCGACTTCTACGCGGCGGCCATCTGCCACGGTGTCTTCGACCGCTTCCCCGGGCTTCGCCTGGCCAGCGTGGAGAACGGCGCCTCCTGGATCCCGGATCTGCTGTACCGCCTCGGCGACGCGGCCAACCGGAACCCGGGCTTCTTCAAGACCCATCCCACCGAGACCTTCCGGTCCCACGTGTGGGTCACCCCGTTCTGGGAGGACCACGTCGACGAACTGGTCGACGTGATCGGTTCCGACCGCCTGCTGCTCGGGTCCGACTGGCCCCACGCTGAGGGCACCAAGCAGCCGATCGACTTCGTCACCGACACCCTGGCCGCGCTGCCGGCCGACGCCGTGGAGCAGATCGCGTGGACCAACGCGGTCGACCTCCTCGGCCTCGACATCGAACGTGCTGTTGGAGGTACCCGATGACCCTCGCCCTCACGTCGGCCGGTGCGCCCGACATCTCGCCCAACCACTTCTGGAAGCTCACGGCGGCCGAGCGGTCGCCGATCTGGGCGGAGCTGCGGGCCAACCATCCGGTGTCGCTTCAGCCGGGACCGCAGGAGAGCCTGATCCCGTCGCGCCCCTTCTGGGCGGTCACCCGGCACGCCGACGTCCAGCACGTCAGCCGCAACGCCGACGTGTTCTGCTCCGGTCAGGGCGTGGGCATCGCCGACATCCCCGTCGAGTTCCTCGAGCTGACGTCGTCGTTCCTGGTGATGGACGCGCCGCGGCACACCAAGATGCGCCGGATCGTGAGCGGAGCGTTCACGCCGCGGCGGGTGGCCGCGCTCGACGAGGCCATCACCGCCGAGGCCCACCGCAACGTAGACCGCTTCGTCGAGGCCGGTGGCGGAGACGTGGTCGAGGGCCTGTCCAAGCACCTGCCGCTGTGGGCCATCTCCACCATGATGGGCGTGCCCGAGTCGATGCGGGCCGAGATGTACGAGGCCGCCGAGGGCCTGATCACCATCCAGGACTCGGAGTTCGTGTCGAACCCCGAGGAGGCCCTCACCCTCGGCATGCAGTGCTCAGAGGAGATCCACCGCATCGCCGCCGAGCTTGTGGTGATGAAGAGCGCCGATCCCACCGACGACGTCTTGTCGGTGCTGGTCAACGCCGAGGTCGACGGCGACAAGCTCACCGAGCAGGAGCTGGGCGCCATCTTCATGCTGTTCGCGGTGGCCGGCAACGACACCACCCGCAACTCCACCAGCCACGGCAT
>JAAZBK010000464.1 GCA_012513855.1 Acidimicrobiales bacterium | reverse complement strand
GTCGGGAACTCGGCAACGGGTCGTGTCGGCGCCTTTGTGACCCTATGAAGTCCAGGGCCAGTCAGCCTCCGACGATCTCGAAGGGGATCTCCTGGTCGGCGGCGGGGGCGTCGACGATGCTCTTGACTGCGGTGCGCGAAGCATCGGCGATCGGACCCGGGACTATGCCGAAGCCGAGGGTGGCCACCACCGAGGCCACCAGCGCGAACCGGGCACCCTGAGGGACGTGATAGCGGGGTGCGCCCTCTTCCGCCTCGTCGCCGTACATGGTGAGCACGACCTTGAGGTAGGCGTAGGCCGAGATCACACCGGACAACATGGCCACCAGGCCGAGCCAGTACGAGCGAGCATCGACCGCCGCGCCGATGGCGTAGAACTTGGCCAGGAAGCCCGAGGTGGCGGGGATGCCGGCCTGGGCCAACAAGAACACCAGGAAGGCGAAGGCCAACAGCGGTGCACGCTTGCCGAGCCCGGCGTAGTTCGACAGGTCGTGGGCGTTGTCGCCCTTGCGGCCAACCACGGTGGCCACACCGAAGGATCCGGCCACGGTGAAGGTGTAGGTGGCCAGGTAGAACAAGGTGGCCTCGACGCCCCGATCGGTGGCGGCTTGGACGCCGAGCAACATGAAGCCGGCGTGGCTGATCGACGAGTAGGCCAGGAGGCGCTTCACGTTGGTCTGCTGGACCGAGAGGACCGAGCCGACGAGCAGCGTGGCCACGGCGACGGCGTAGATGATCGGCTGCCAGTCGTAGCGGTAGGAGCCGAACGCCTGGACGAACACCCGGATCAGGGCGGCGAAGCCGGCCACCTTCACCCCCGAAGCCATGTAGGCAACCACCGGGCTGGGCGAACCGTCGTAGACGTCGGGTGCCCAGGAGTGGAACGGGGCTGCGGCCACCTTGAACCCGAGGCCCACCAGCAGGCAGACGAAGCCGCTGAGCAGCAGCACGTTGTTGGTGAGGAAGTTGCCGGCCAGGAATCCCTGGATGGCGGTGAGGTTGGTGTGGCCGGTGGCGCCGTAGACCATCGCCACGCCGTAGAGCAGGAACGCCGACGACACCGCTCCGAGGATGAGGTACTTGAGGGCGGCCTCGCCGGACCGGGCCCGCCGGACGTGTACGCCGGCCAGCACGTAGACGGCGATCGACAGGATCTCGAGCGAGATGAACAGGACGAGCAGGTCGTTGGCACCGGCCATGAACATGCCGCCCGACGCCGAGAGGAGCAGCAGCACGTAGGCCTCGGGGCCTTCGAGGTTCTCCCGGCGCAGGTAGCCGTCGGCCAGCAGCGCAGTGAGGATCACCCCGGCGGCGATGACGATGCCGAGCATCACGGTGAGACCGTCGACCCGGAACGCTTCGGCCACGGTGCGCATGGCGCCGTCGTCTCGCGCCCGGACCCACAGAGGGATCCAGGCCACGATCGACGCTCCCGCGGTCACCACGGTGAACGCGGCGTGCCAGGGGGTGCGGGCCTTGCGCGGCAGCATGGCGCCCACCACGGCCAGCACGATGGCCCCGCCCAACATGATGAGGATGGGGAGCAGCGCCGAGTACTCGACGGCCGGGGTCTCGAGCTCCTGTGCGACCTGGGCCAGCATCACTCGCCTCCCTCCTGCTCGTGGTCGGTTTCGTGGTCGTCGGCCGCGCCCTGCGCGTGCTCATCGGCACCGTGGTCGTCGGACCGCCGTTCGGACACGGGGACGATCTCGTCGCCCTCGGTGGCCACGCGGGGCTCGACGAAGTCGGTGTTGTCCTCCACGTGGCCGATCAGCTGCTCGACGGCCGGTTCGATCCGCTCGATGAACGGCTTGGGGTAGACGCCCATGACCACGATGATCACCAGGAGCGGCGCCATGACCAGGACCTGGGACACCCGGAGGTCGGAGATCGATGCGTTCTCCTCGTCGGGCTCGCCGTGGAAGACCCGCTGGTAGGCCCACAGCAGGTAGAGGGCGGCGAGGATCACGCCGGTGACGGCGACCACGGCCCACCACCGGTGGGTGAGGAACGAGCCCATCAGGATGAGGAACTCGCCCACGAACCCGTTGAGGCCCGGTAGCCCGATGCTCGAGAGCATGACCACGGTGAAGATGGCGGCCAGGATCGGGGCCGACTTCTGGAGGCCGCGCAGCTTGGCGATCTCACGGGTGTGGCGGCGTTCGTAGATGAAGCCGACCAGCAGGAACAGGGCCCCGGTGGACACACCGTGGTTGACCATCTGGAGCACCGAGCCCTGGAGGCCCTGGGTGGTGATGGAGAAGGTGCCCAGTGCGATGAAGCCCAGGTGGGCCACCGACGAGTAGGCCACGATGCGCTTGAGGTCCTTCTGCATGGTGGCGCAGATGGCCCCGTAGATGATGCCGATCACGCCCAGGGTGACCATGCCGGGCGCAGCCCAGACCGCGGCCTCGGGGAAGAGGTAGAGGCCGAAGCGGATGAAGCCGTAGGTGCCGAGCTTCAGCATCACGCCGGCCAGGATCACCGAACCGGCGGTGGGCGCCTGGGTGTGGGCGTCGGGCAGCCAGGTGTGGACCGGGAACAGCGGCACCTTCACCGCGAACGCGATGGCGAACGACAGGAACAGCCACCGGGCGGTGTTGGTGGCGATGACGCTCTGGTCCTCGGCGATCGTGATCAGGTCGAAGGTGACCGGCCCGCCCTTGGCGTGGAGGTAGGCGGTGGCCAGCACGCCCACGAGCATGAAGGCCGACCCGAACATCGTGTACAGGAAGAACTTGGTGGCCGCGTACTTGCGGTCGTCGTAGCCCCACCCGCTGATCAGGAAGTACATCGGGACCAGGACGATCTCGAAGAAGATGAAGAACATGAACAGGTCGAGGGCCAGGAAGGCTCCCAGGCACCCGGCCTCCAGGACCAGCAGCCACGCG
>JAAZBK010000463.1 GCA_012513855.1 Acidimicrobiales bacterium | reverse complement strand
GTGGCGCGGGTGTCGGTGAGATCCTCCACGGCGGCCTTCACGTTGGTGATCCCGTCGTAGACGATCGACGCCGAGACGAGAATGGCGGCCGCGGCGTCCATCCACCACAACCCCACCCCGATGCCGAGGACACCGATGATGGTGGCCACGGCGGTCGACCAGTCGGCCTTGTTCATGTCGGCGTCAGCGCGCAGCACCTTGTCGTGGAGTTCCTCGGCCAGGCGGATCTTCAGGCGCCCGAGAATGACCGGAATGATCGCGGTGGGAATCATCACCGCGATCATGAGCCAGCCCGCCCAGAACTGGTGGCCGAACAGGACGGTCGTGCCCACGGGCGGCTTCTCCAGCTGGATCAGTCCCAGCACGGAGGAGACGAGGAGGATGCCGCCCATGAGCAGCAGAGCGGTCCCGGCGACCAGGTGGGCCACACCGATGGAACGATGATGACCGTAGGGGTGCCGGAAGCTCGGGGGCCGGCGGATGATCCGGGTGGCGACGAGGAAGGCGACCGGCGGCAGCAGGGACAACCCGTCCTCGGCCCAGGCGGCCTGCATCGCCTGGGACTGGCCGGCGACCAGTCCCACCACGATGACCGAGACGACGAGGAAGGCGATGGTGATCCACTCGAGCCTGACGGCCCGGCGTAGCGCGTCCTGCGGTCCGCTCGGCAGCGGCCCGCTGACCGGGCCGGCGTCAGCGTCGGTGGCAGCGTCGGCGGTGTCGTGGTGCCGGCTCATGAGACCTCCCCCTGGTGGCGGGCGAGGTGTTTCTCCAGTTCGACGAGCAGTTCGTTCTCACCCATGCGCACGCCCATGACCATCTGCTCCTCCCGTCCGCCGGCCGAGGTGACGGTGGCGTAGGGGCGGGTCAGGGCCAGGTGGGAGGACCACGGGGAGGAGGTGGTCAGCCCGCCGACGACGATGTCGACCGTGCCCTCCTCCGCTTGTCCGGCGAGCACCGATTCCGGACCCGGCTGCCACCGGACCTCGGCGTTGATGCTCCCGGCGAAGCTGGCGATGAGGTCCGCCTCGATGCCGGTGGCCATACCGGTGTCCTCGTCGACGGCGACCCAGGGCGGGTGTTCGGAGACCCCGACCACGAGCGTGCCGTCGGTGGCCCGGTCGAAGGTGCCGTCCACGTCGGACGGAATGGTCACGGACCCGCAGCCAGCGAGCAGGCCGGCGGCTACGACCAGCACCAGTGGGACTGCCTGTCTCATGGGAGCATCCTCTCACCCTCCGGCGGGACACATCACTCCCGCGCGATATGTGACGAGGATACTCCGCCGGGCTACTTCAGGCGTTCGAGGCGGAGCCGGTCGATGACACCTATCTCCAGGGGTTCCAGGTCAGCCAGGGCGACGTTCATGGCGCGCGCCAGCAGCAGGTCCGCGAGCTGCGGGTTCCGGGCCAGGGCGGGGCCGTGCATGTACGTGGCGATGACGCTGCCCTGCACGGCTCCCTCGGCGAAACGCTGGCGGGAGGCGTCGGTGAGGTCGGCGGCCGCGGCGTCGTCACAGTTGCCGGTGCCGCGGGTGACCCGGCCCAGGGGCTCGGCTCCCGAGCCGAGGACCGAGGCCCCGAGGTGGTTCTCGAAGCCGCTGAGCGGCTCGGTCAGCTCGGCGGTGATGCCGGCCTTCGTCGGCGTGGTGGTCACCTCACCGATGGCGCGGTGGTCCAGGCCGACGGTAGTGGCATCGATGAGGCCGACGCCGTCGATGATGCGGCCGGAGGCGCGGAAGGACT
>JAAZBK010000077.1 GCA_012513855.1 Acidimicrobiales bacterium | reverse complement strand
GGAGTTCCTCGATCGAGCGTGCGCCGAGGCGTCGGCGTCAGCAGCGTCCGACGGCGGCCCGTTCGCCGCGATCGTGGTCAAGGACGGTGCCGTGGTGGCGAGCGGCACCAACCGGGTGACGGCCGACCACGACCCGACCGCTCACGCCGAGGTCGTGGCGTTGCGTGCGGCGGGCAGGGTGCTCGGCACCAACGACCTCACAGGTTGCGTGGTCTACGCCAGCTGCAAGCCGTGTCCGATGTGCCAGGCCGCGGCATGGTGGTCGCGCGTCGATCGGGTGGTCTACGCGGCCACCGACGTCGATGCCGCGGCCGCCGGGTTCGACGACGCCGACTTCTGGGCCGCCATGCGCGGCGAGGGGTCACCGCCGATCCCCACCGAGCACCTGGTCATCCCGTCGGCGTTGGTGCCCTTCGAGGCGTGGGCCGCCAACCCCGACCGGGTCGGCTACTAGTGGGAGCCGACCTGACCAGGACCCCGACCGCCGGCGATCCGCCAGGGGTTCCTGATCCTCTCCGCGCCCTCGCCCGCCCTGACTCGCCATGCCGCGCCATGGGCGCCCAGCTCTGGCGCCACTGCAGGCACCCCGCACTAGCGTCGGAGCGATGAAGGGGGATCGGCGGTGGTGGTGGGCTGTCTTCGTCCTCGGCCTAGTCGTCGGCACCACCTGGGCCCTCTCGGTCCCCCCGTCGGGTGGACCCGACGAGCCGGCCCACATCGTCAAGGCCGTGGGCGTGGCGCGCGGCGATCTGTCGACCGACGTCGACTGGCACCCTGGCTGGATCGGCCCCGCCCCCAAGACCTCGATCGATGTCCCGAATCGATACGCCCACAGCATCATGATCGAACAGACGAGCTGCTGGATGGGCGTCGAGCACCAACCCTCGAGCTGCGCCCCACCGCTGGCGGACGACGCCGGCGCGATGATGACGACCTCCACCTACGTCGGTGCGTACCAACCCGCCTACTACGCGCTCACCGGCTTGCCGACCCGCTTCCTACCACCGGCGAAGGGCGTCTTCGCGGCTCGGCTGGTGAGCGTCGCCATCGGTGCCGCACTGGCGGCGTCAGCGTGGGCCTCGGCCCGTCGTCTGGGACCCTCCACCATCGCCGGCACGGTGCTCGCCCTCACGCCTGCGGTCGTCTACCTCTCCAGCACCGTCAACCCTCAGGGCCCCGAGATCCTGGCGGCCATCGCCGTGTGGGTCACGGGCCTGCTGGTTCTCAGCGAGCCGAACGTGGAACGGCGGATCCTCATCCGGCTCGGGGTCGCCGCGACCGTCCTGGTGTCGGCGCGCCCCACCGGTGTCGTGCTCGCGGTTCTGATCGTCGGTGCACTGGTCGTCACGGCGGCCGACAGGGCCTCGCTGCGCTCGCTGTGGCAACGGCGGTCGGTGAGGTGGATGGTCGGAGCGATGGCCCTGGCGTTCGCCGCGAACGCGCTCCACGTCGTGGCCACCGACGCCCTCAACTCGGTCATGAAGACCGGTGACCCCCCCAGTTCGAGCGAGGCCGTCGACCTGATGGTCGACGCCCTTCCCCGGCTGCTGAGCGAACAGGTGGGCCTGCTGAGCTGGTCGGGGTTCGTCACCTTGAACCTGCCACCGATCCTCGTCCGGGCTTGGCTGGCAGCAGTGGCGGCCTTGGTGGCGGCCGCGGTAGCGCTCGGGTCGGTCCGCCAGAAGCTCATGGCCACGGTGCTCGTCGTCGCCTGGGCGGCGATGCCGGTGGTGGGCGGGGCGATGAGTCCAGAGGTGGGTTGGCAGGGCCGCTACGGGCTGCCGGTGGGAGTGGGGATACCGATCGTCGCCGGTTGGGCCATCGATAGATGGGCCGAGCGAGCGGTGAGCGTCCGACCGGGCCTACCGCGTCGAAAGCTCGCGGCTGGCGCTCTCTTCGCCGCCACCGCACTCTCCGGTCTCTGCTTGCTCGCGGGCCAGGCGAAGGTGATGAGCCGCAACCTCCACGGCCAGCCCAGCAGCACCTTCGCCTCTCGCGACGCGCGGTGGAACGGCCCGCTCACGCCGAACCTGCTGTTCGCCGGAGCGCTCGCCGGATCGGTGGTGCTGACCGGCTCCGGGGCGATCGCCTTCGCCCGGGAGCTGCGCAGGACCGACGGGGCCGGCGCGGAGGAAGCGGTCAGCGCAGCCGGCTGATGTCCCTGGCCGCGCCCTTGTCGGCGCTCTGGGCCATGGCCGCGTAGGCCTTCAGGGCCTGGCTCACGGGGCGCTGGCGGTCCTTGGGCTGCCAGGGCTTCTCGCTCGCCTCCATCTTCGCCCTGCGCTCGGCCAGCACGTCGTCGTCGACGGCCAGGTGGAGCTTGCGGGCGTGGACGTCGATCTCGATGATGTCGCCCTCCTCCACCAGTCCGATCAGACCGCCCACCGCCGCCTCCGGCGAGACGTGGCCGATCGACAGGCCGGACGTACCACCCGAGAACCGGCCGTCGGTGATGAGGGCGCACTTCTCGCCCAGGCCCAGGCCCTTGAGGAAGGAGGTCGGGTAGAGCATCTCCTGCATCCCCGGGCCACCTGCCGGACCCTCGTAGCGGACCACGATCACGTCGCCGGGGCGCACGTGTTCGCCGATGATGAGGTCGACCGCCTCCTCCTGGCTCTCGACCACCCGGGCCGGGCCGCTGAAGGTGAACAGAGCCTCGTCTATCCCCGCCGACTTGATGACGGCGCCGTCGGGGGCGAGGTTGCCGCGGAGGATGATCAGGCCGCCGTCGGCCGTGTAGGCGTGCTCGATGTCGCGGATGCAGCCGACCTCGGCGTTGGTGTCGAGCCGCTTCCACCGGTTGTCGGTGCTGAACGCCTCGGTGGTGCGGACGCCGCCGGGAGCAGCGTGGAAGAGGTCGACCGCCTTCTCGCTCGGAGACTCCGCACGGACGTCCCACTCGGCCAACCAGCTCTCGAGGTCGGGCGAGTGGACGGAGTGGACGTTCGTGTTGAGCTTGCCGCCGCGGTGCAGCTCGCCGAGCAGGGCCGGGATCCCACCCGCCCGGTGGACGTCTTCCATGTGGAAGTCGGAGTTGGGCGCCACCTTGGAGATGCAGGGGACCTTGCGGCTGATGGCATCGATGTCGTCGAGGCCGAAGTCGTGGCCGGCCTCGTGGGCGGCGGCCAGGATGTGCAGGACGGTGTTGGTGGACCCTCCCATCGCCACGTCGAGCGCCATGGCGTTCTCGAAGGCGGCCTTGCTGGCCACGTTGCGGGGAAGCACCGACTCGTCGTCTCCCTCGTAGTAGCGGCGAGCCAGGTCCATCACCACGCGACCGGCATCCTCGAACAGCGCCCGGCGGGCCGAGTGGGTGGCCAGGGTCGAGCCGTTGCCCGGCAGCGACAGACCGAGTGCCTCGGTGAGGCAGTTCATCGAGTTGGCGGTGAACATGCCCGAGCACGATCCGCAGGTGGGACAGGCCGACCGCTCGACCTCGTCGAGGCCCTCGTCGGTGACCTCGTGCGACGCGCTGGCCGAGATGGCGGTGATGAGGTCGGTGGGCGCGTGAGCGACGCCGTTCACCACCACGGCCTTGCCCGCCTCCATCGGTCCGCCCGAGACGAACACCGTGGGGACGTTGAGCCGCAACGCGGCGTTGAGCATGCCCGGCGTGATCTTGTCGCAGTTGGAGATGCAGACCAGGGCGTCGGCGCAGTGCGCGTTCACCATGTACTCCACCGAGTCGGCGATGATCTCGCGGCTCGGGAGGCTGTAGAGCATGCCGCCGTGGCCCATGGCGATCCCGTCGTCGACCGCGATCGTGTGGAACTCCTTGGTGACGCCGCCGGCGGCCCGCACCGTCTCGGCCACGATGTCACCCATGTCCTTGAGGTGCACGTGGCCGGGCACGAACTGCGTGTAGCTGTTGGCTATTGCCACGATGGGCTTGCCGAAGTCGTCCTCGGTCATGCCGGTGGCCCGCCACAGGGCGCGGGCGCCGGCCATGTTGCGGCCGTGGGTGGAAGTGCGTGAGCGCAGTTCAGGCATGGTCCCAGCGTACGCCCGCCCCTCCCGGTCCGGACCAGCCCGCAGCCCTGTGCCGGGCCACCGGCATGACACGATGACGCCATGACCGCTGTGGAAGACCTTCGGGACCTGGCCGAGCGCTACTGGGAGCACCGGCTCGAGGCCAGCCCCCTGTTCGCGTCGTTCCTCGGCGACCACCGCTACGACGACCGGGCCGACGACCTCTCCGAGGAAGCCGAAGCAGCCCAGAGGACCACGCTGGAAGGCTTCCTCGCCGAGGCCCGCTCGATCTCCGCCGACGCGCTGGACGAGACCAACCGCACCACGCACGGACTCCTGATCGGCGAGCTCGAGGAGTCGATCGTCGGGCTCGACCTGAAGTTGATCGAGCTGATGTCGGACCAGATGCAGGGGGTGCACGCCGACCTGCTCACCATGGCCGGGCAGCTGGCGGCCCCCGAGCCCGAGCACGCGCAGATGGCCGTGACGCGGATCGGGTCGTTGGCAGCCATGCTCGACCAGGCGGTGGAGAGGTTCCGCTCCGGCCTCGCCCGGGGGCGCACGCCGGCCCGGATCAACGTCGAACGCTCGCTGAACCAGATCGACGGGTACCTGGCCTCTCCGCTCGCCGACGATCCCTTCGCCAGCCTGGCCGGGCCGGCCGGCTGGGACGGAGAAGCAGCGTGGCGTGAGGTGATGACCGCCGCGGTGGAGAGCACCCTGCGCCCGGCCTTCGCGCGCTACCGGTCGGCGCTGGCCGACGAGCTCATGCCCGTGGCCCGGTCCGACGACGAGGCCGGTCTGCAGTGGATCCCAGGCGGCGACGACCTCTACCGGGCGCTCATCCGGATCCACACCGGGCTGGCGCTCAGCCCCGAGGAACTCCACCAGGTCGGCATGCAGGAGGCCACCGTGTCGTTGCCGGCGGAGTACCGCGAGATCGGTGCCCGCTACTTCGGCACCGACGACCTGGCCGAGATCTTCCGCCACCTGCTCGAAGACCCCGACCTGCGCTATCGCGACGGCGACGAGATCCTCGCCCACGCCCGCACCTGCCTCGACCAGGCCACGGCGGCCATCCCCGAGTGGTTCGGCATCCTGCCCGAGGCACCTTGCGAGCTGACCCCGGTCCCCGAGTACCTGGCCGCCGACGCCCCGGCCGCCTACTACACGCCGCCGGCACCGGACGGGAGTCGCCCGGGCGAGTACCACGTCAACCTGCACGAGCCCACCACCAAGGGGCGGGCCGAGACCGCGTCGATCGCCTTCCACGAGGCCATCCCGGGCCACCACCTCCAACTCGCCATCGCCTCGGAGCGAACCGAGCTGCCGGCGTTCAGGCGGCTTTCGTGGGGCCACACCGCCTTCGTCGAGGGCTGGGCCCTCTACACCGAGCGCCTCGCCGACGAGATGGGCCTGTACGGGACGGACCTGGACCGGCTCGGGATGCTGGCCAGCGACTCGTGGCGGGCGTGCCGGCTGGTGGTCGACACCGGACTCCACGCCTTCGGCTGGAGCCGCCAGCAGGCCATCGACTTCATGGTGGCCAACGCGCCCGTCAGCTACGACGAGATAGTCACCGAGGTAGACCGCTACATCGGGATGCCGGGCCAGGCCCTGGCCTACAAGGTCGGCCAGCGCGAGATCCTGCGGTTGCGGACGCGCGCCGAGGAGCAGCTCGGCGATCGCTTCGACATCGCTGCGTTCCACGACGTCGTGCTGGGAGGCGCCACCGTCAGCCTCCCGGTGCTGGCCGCCCGGGTGGAGGCCTGGCTCAAGGCGTGAGCGGACGGCCCTCCAGGAACGTTCCGCTGAGGCCGGTGCCCCACGCCACCATGTCGGGTGCCTTCGGCAACCCCAAGCTGCGCAGTTCGTCGGCCACCACCCCGGAGCCCAGGGTGATGGCGACGTCGGCCGGATCGATCACCGCGGTTCCGAGGTCGAGCGTGAGCGGCGTGGCGAAGGGCCGCCCGTCGAGGTAGGAGTAGCTGATCGACTCCACCGGCGCCCGCTCCCCCGACCCGTCGACCGTCGGGAACGACACCGAAAGCTCGATCTCGCCGTCGACCGCCATGGCGAAGGTGGTGCGGCCGCCGGCCTCGGTCCGGGAGAGGTCCTCGACGGTCTTGGGGAACCCCATGACCTTGTTGCCCGCCTCGCACGTGAACTCCTGGTCCACCGGCATCCGGTAGATGAAGGAGCCGACCACGTCGTCGGGGGCACCCGCCGGCCGGGCGAGGAAGCCGAGGTTGATCTCCAGGTAGTCGCCCCAGGGGTTGTCGATGTAGTCGACCAGGGCGATCACCAGCTGAGCGCTCTCCCCACCGATGTCGATCACCTCGAAGTCGGAACCGGGCAGCAGCCGCTGGGCCGCGGCCAGGGGCACGGTGAACATCAACGTGGCCGCATCGAGGTCGGGGACCACCATCGGGAAGGTGATGGTCTGCCCCTGGATCTCGCCCCAGGTGGAGGTGTCGGTGCTCATGCCGCGGATCCTCTTCGTTCGTTCGAGGTTGGAAGTCGCTTGATAATCCCTATTATCCCCGGTGCAGTACCGAGGTGGCGGAAACCCACCACAAGGGGAACCATGCCATGACCGATGTTGCCACCAGCCCGCACTCACGCGACTGGGCGACCGAGTTCGACCACACCAAGGACGACTACGCCGCTGCCGCGCCCGAGATCTGGGACGAGCTGCGCTCCTCGTGCCCCGTGGCCCACAGCGACGCCCACGGCGGGGTCTGGCTCCCCACCCGCCACGCCGACGTGTCGGCCGTCGCCAACGACACCGATCGGTTCAGCAGCGAAGGCGTCATCGTCAACGTGTGGAAGCCGGCCGGCATCGCTCCGGTGGGCTACGCCCCGCCCATCACCTCCGACCCGCCGTTCCACGCCGACGCCCGCAGGATCCTGCTGCCTGCGTTCGCCCCCAAGCAGGTGGCCCGCTGGGAGGACGCCACCCGCGCCACCTGCAACGAGCTCATCGACGAGATCCTCGAATCGGAGCCGGGACCAGAAGACCCGGTCGACGCCGCCACCCGCTACGCCCAGCACATCCCGGTGCGGGTGATCGCGGAGATGCTGGGCCTGCCGCGCGAGGACGGCGACCGCTTCCGGACATTCATCCACCGGATCCTGGAGAAGCCGGGCCAGCAGCACGCCACCGACCCCGAGGACACCCTCGTCCACTACCTGAGCACGGTGATCGCAGCTCGTCGCCGGGAACCAGCCCGCGACGACCTCATCGGCTTCCTCCTGGACGCCGAGCTCGAGGGCGAACCGCTCACCGACGAGCACATCTTCGGTTCCATCGCCCTCCTCCTCATCGCCGGGATCGACACCACCTGGTCGGCCATCGGGTCGAGCCTCTGGCACCTCGCCCTGCACCCCGAGCACCGCGACCGGCTGCGCAACGATCCCGACGTCGAGCCCTTCGCCATCGAGGAGCTGCTGCGGTTCTACGCGCCGGTCACCATGGCCCGCATCGTGGCCGAGGGCGTCGACGACGCCGAGGTGGGCGGCTGCCCGGTCAAGAGCCGCGACTGGGTCCTGCTGCCCTTCCCGGCCGCCAACCGGGATCCCGAGGCGTTCGAGCGGGCCGACGAGTTCGTGATCGACCGGCAGCGCAACCGCCACCTGGCCTTCGGCCTCGGCATCCACCGCTGCCTCGGTTCCAACCTGGCCCGGATGGAGCTGAGGGTCGCGGTGACCGAATGGCTCCGCCGCATCCCCGACTTCGAGCTGGCCGACCCCGATCCCTCGTCGGTCCGGTGGTCGACCGGACAGGTTCGCGGTCCTCGCGAGCTGCCGGTGAAGATCCTGCGGACCGCAGTCCCCGACGAGGAGGCCAGGCAGTGAAGGTGACCGTCGACGGAGAGCTCTGCCAGGGACACGGACGCTGCTACGGGTTGGCCCCCGACCTCTTCGACAGCGACGACGAGGGCTACGCGGTGGTGCTGTGCCCGGGGGGCGAGGTGCCCGCCGGATCGGAGGGACACGCGCAGTTGGCCGCCGACAACTGCCCGGAGTTCGCCATAACCATCGAGGTGTAGTCGGTTTCGCCACGGATCGTGGGCAGACGGCCCCGATCAGCGGTAGACCGTAGGGATGGGTCAGACGTCACACGGCGACAACGACTCAGCCCACCGCAACCGGATCTCGACCCGAGCCGAGGCTGTCGACCGCTACGACACCCTGCAGATCGCCGCGGCCCTGTTCGAGAACGCGGAGGAGGTCGGGCTGATCCTCGACCCGGAGGGCAACCCGATGTGGGTGAGCCCCAACGTCCGCCGGTTGCTGGACATCGCCCCCGAGGAGCTCACCAACGCCATCGGGCTGGACCTCGTCCACCCCGACGACCGGGCGAGGGTCCAGGCCGACCTGGCCACGTTGGCCACTCCGGGCAGGAGGATGGATGCCGAGTACCGGATCATCCTGCACGGCGCCGTCCGCTGGATCCACGTGACGCTCCACAACCGCAGCAACGACTTCGGTGGCTGGGAGCTGCTCGGGAACCTCCGGGAGGTCACCCTCCAACGCGGCGCCGAACTGGCCGTCCGCCTGGAGGCGGCCCTGCTCGCCCCGTCCAACCAGGCGATCACGGCTCTCGATCCCGACGGGATAATCAGCTACTGGAACGACGCAGCCACCGAGATCTACGGATGGTCGGCCGAGGAGGCCATCGGCCGACCCAACACGGAGCTGATCCCCATCGCCGATGGATGGGAGACGATCGGCTCCGCGGCCAAGGCCGACAACGAACAGGCCCGCAGCTGGACCCGGGAACTGCTCGTGGTCCGCAAGGACGGCACCCGGGTTCCGGTGGTGGCCACCGCCACGCCGCTGCTCGACGAGGCCGGCAACCACGTGGTCACCGCAGTGGTCTCCTACGACACCACCGAGAACCTCCGGAGCCAGGAGATCGCCGCCCGGCTGGCCTCCATCGTCGAGACGTCTCAGGACGCCATCTTCTCCACCGACCTGAGCGGCCAGATCACCACGTGGAACGACGCCGCCACCGAGCTGTTCGGTCACGAGGACGCCGAGGTGATCGGACAGGAGCTCAGGGTCCTGGTCGCCGACGACGAGCAACGGCTGAAGCTGGCCGAGCTCTTCTTGAAGGCCTGTCGCGGCGAGCGAGCCGACAGCGTGGTCACCCTCGGGCGCCTGACCGACGGTCGGCCGATGCACGTGTCGGCGTCGATGTCTCCGATACGGACCGGGCAGGGCGCCCTGATCGGCGTCTCGGTGATCGCCCACGACGTCACCGACCGGCATCGCGCCGAACAGGCACTGGCCCACCAGGCCACCCACGACCCCCTCAGCGGCCTGCCCAACCGCCGGCTGTTCGTGCAGAAGCTCGAGGAGTCCCTGCAACGGTCGTCGCTCAGCGACCTCCACACCGGCGTGGTCTACGTCGACCTCGACGACTTCAAGCAGGTGAACGACGTCTTCGGCCACGCCGGCGGAGACCGTCTCCTGCGCGACATCGGACAGCGGATCGCCGCGGTGATGGGAGAGGACGACATCGTCGCCCGGCTGGGTGGCGACGAGTACGTGGCCGCGTGCGACGGACTCGACGGGTACGACGCGCTGGCCCGCATCAGCACCAGGATCCGGCGAGCGCTGAGCCTGCCGTTCCGGGCCGGCAACGAGACGGTCTCGATCACCGCCAGCATCGGCGTGGCCCTGTCGGGACCGAACACCCGGGCCGAGGCCCTCATCCGCAACGCCGACATCGCCATGTACGCGGCCAAGGACGCCGGCGGCAACCAGGTGGAGATCTTCGACGACGCCCTCTACGCGCAGGCTCGGCGCCGGACCGAGATGAGAGCGGAGATCGACGCCGCGCTGGTCCGGGGCGACTTCCAGACCTACTTCCAACCCGAGGTGGTGCTCGAGGACGGGAGCCTGTTCGGGTTCGAGGCGCTGGCCCGGTGGATCCACCCCACCCGCGGGTTCGTCTCGCCGGCCGAGTTCGTCCCGATGGCCGAACAGAACGGTGCCATCATCCGCGTCGGCCAGCAGATCCTGCGAGATGCCTGTCGTGCGGCCGGAGAGTGGCAGGCCGCGGTGCCCGACGGGAAGAGGTTCGTGTCGGTGAACCTCTCGCCCATCCAGGTCGCCGACCCCGGCCTCCACGACCTGGTGCGTGAAGCCATCGAGGAATCGGGGATCACGCCGGATCTGCTGTGCCTGGAGGTCACCGAATCCGCCCTCATGGACTTCGACCTGGCGGCCAAGGCGATCGGCGGCCTCAAGGACCTGGGCGTGAGCATCGCCATCGACGACTTCGGCACCGGCTACTCGTCGCTGAGCCGGCTGAAGCTGTTTCCCGTCGACTTCTTGAAGATCGACAAGTCGTTCATCGACGGGCTCGGTCGCGAGGTCGAGGACGAAGCGATCGTGTCGGCCATGATCGGTCTGTCGCACTCGCTCAACGTCGAGGTGATCGCCGAGGGGATAGAGACCACGGCCCAACTGGACCGCCTGCGCGAGTTCGGCTGCAAGTACGGGCAGGGGTACCTGTGGAGCAAGCCCGTCCCCGGCGACGAGGCGGTCGTCATCGCCAGCGATCCGGTCCAGCTACGGCCCCCGCAGTCCCCCGGCTGACACGGCCTCCCACCTCCGGTCCGGAGCGCTACTGCCCGGCCAGCGCTCCAGCCAGGGCAAGCGCCTCGTCGGACGCGGCGGCCACCGTTCGGGTCAGCTTCTCGCTGAACGCACCGTCGTCGCCGATGTCGGCCTTGGTCGCGTAGATGCCCGACGGAACCGTCCAACCACCGAGGCTCGCCACCAGCGGCCGGAGGCCGTGGTCGACCGAGAGGTGGTGGTCGGCTCCGTATCCCGTGGCGATCGGAACCACCACGGTCCCCTCCAGCGCACCCTGGGGCAGGAGGTCGAAGATCGTCTTCGTCAGCGCGGTGTAGGTGGCGCGGTAGACCGGGGTGGCCACCACCAGGATGCTCGCAGCGGCCACGGCGTCACGAGCGGCGTCGACCTCCGCATCGGAGGCGATGGCCAGGAGAGCGGCCGGATCCAGCGACGCCAGGTCGATCACCTCACCTTCGATCGGCTGGCCGGACGCTGCTCCCCGCTCCTCGATGGCGGAGAGCACGGCCTCGGCCACGGTCCTCGACCGTGACGGGTGCGACGGGCTGCCGTTGACGGCGACGACGGTGAGCGGTGATCGGGCGGACATCGTGCTCCAACGGCAGCGGGCGAGCGGAACGACCATACGTGAAGAGCCCCGGCCGACCGGCCGGGGCTCTTCCACTTCTCGCTCGTGGCGGCCGTACGGTCGCCGGCAGCTGCTACTCGATGCGCAGACCCGAGATGGCCCGGGCGATCACGAGCTGCTGGATCTGCTCGGTGCCTTCGAAGATGCAACGGAGCGTCTTGGCATCGCGGTGCCGGGGCGAAGCCTCGGACCGCCCTTGCCGACCCCTACTCGATGCGCAGACCCGAGATGGCCCGGGCGATCACGAGCTGCTGGATCTGCTCGGTGCCTTCGAAGATGTCGAAGATCTTGGCATCGCGGTGCCAGCGCTCCACCGGGTACTCGCGGGTGTAGCCGTAGCCGCCCAGGATCTGGATGGCGCGCTCGGTGACCCACACGGCCACGCGGCCGGCCTTGAGCTTGGACTGGCTGCCCTCGGCGTTGACGTACTTGCCGTTGCGGCTGAGCCAGGCGGCCCGGTGGACCAGGAGGCGGGCGGCGTCGATCTCGGTGACCATGTCGGCCAGCATGAATGCGATGGCCTGGTTCTTGATGATCGGCTTGCCGAAGGCGGTGCGCTCCTGGGCGTACTGCAGCGAGTACTCGTAAGCGGCGCGGGCCACGCCGATGGCCTGGGCGCCCACGGCCGGGCGGGTGGCCTCGAAGGTGGCCATGGCGGGCTGCTTGCCCGACGACTCGGTCTTGGGCTTGTTGAGCGCCTCGCGGGCCTTGGCCAGCTTCTCGTCGAGCTTCTCCTTGCCGCCGAGGAGGCAGGAGCCGGGCACGCGGACGTCTTCGAGCACGACCTCGGAGGTGTGCGACGCCTTGATGCCGTGCTTCTTGTACTTCTGGCCCATCGAGAGGCCCGGGGTGTTGGGCGGCACGATGAAGCTGGCCTGGCCGCGGCCCTTGAGCTCAGGATCGACGGCCGCCACCACCACGTGGACGTTGGCGATGCCACCGTTGGTGATCCAGGCCTTGGTGCCGTTGAGCACCCACTCGTCCTTGGCCTCGTCGTAGACGGCGCGGGTGCGCAGCGAGGAGACGTCGGATCCGGCGTCGGGCTCAGAAACGCAGAAGGCGCCGAGCTTGACGTCGTCGGCGGTGCCGTAGCACTGCGGCACCCACTCCATCATCTGCTCGGGGGTGCCGTTGCCGGCGATGCCCGCGGCAGCGAGGCCCGAGCCCATGATCGACAGGCCGATTCCGGCGTCGCCCCAGAAGAGCTCCTCGATGGCGATCGGCATGGTGAGGCCGGTGGCGTCACCGAGCATGGCCTGGGCCATGAAGTCGAAGCTGTAGAGGCCGATCTTGGCGGCTTCCTCGACGACGGGCCAGGGGAACTCCTCGCGCTCGTCCCACTCTTCGGCGACGGGACGAACGACGTCCTTCGCGAACTGGTGGACCCAGTCCTTGAGCTGCTCTTGCTCCTCGTTGAGGGCGAGGGAGAACTCTGCCATGGTTCAGACCTTCTTTGATCAGAGGTACCGCACGGGCGATCGGTTGTCCCCTCGATGCGGCCGTGCGGCTTCGGTCGACTTGGTTACCCGTGGGTAACTCCGTACAGGCTACGACACCGTCCTCGTCCGATGCCAAGCCCACAGCGGTGCCTGGCAACGTCGCAGGTCAACGGAGCGGCGTCAACGCCGCCTCACCGTAGGTCCCTCGGGGGTGTCGACGATGTCGAACCCGCGGCCGGTGATCTCGTCGCGGATCGCGTCGGCGGCGGCGTAGTCCTTCGCAGCCCGCGCCGCCTCCCTGCGCTCGAGCAGGTCGGCCATCTCGGCCTCCACGTCGCCCGCGTCGACCACGGCGGCGCGGTCGGGGTCGACGGCCTCGGCGAGGCCGAAGCCCAGGGCCCGGTCGAAGTCGGCCAGCAGGCTCCAGCGATCGGCGGCGGTGAGCGATCCGTCGCG
>JAAZBK010000462.1 GCA_012513855.1 Acidimicrobiales bacterium | reverse complement strand
GCGAACTTCAGGCCCTCCTCCATGGCGATCGGCTGGATCAGCTCGACGCGCATCTCGGTGTTGTCACCGGGCATGACCATCTCGGTGCCCTCGGGCAGGTGCACGACACCGGTGACGTCCGTGGTCCGGAAGTAGAACTGCGGACGGTAGTTGTCGTAGAACGGCGTGTGACGGCCACCCTCGTCCTTGGACAGGATGTAGACGTTGCCCTCGAACTCGGTGTGCGGGGTGATCGAACCCGGCTTCACGATGACCTGACCGCGCTCGACCTCCTCGCGCTTGGTGCCACGCAGCAGCAGGCCGACGTTCTCGCCCGCGCGACCCTCGTCGAGCAGCTTGCGGAACATCTCGATGCCGGTGACGGTGGTCTTGGCGGGCGGGCCCTCGTGGATGCCAACGATCTCGATCTCCTCGTTGACGTTGAGGATGCCGCGCTCGATGCGGCCGGTGACGACCGTGCCACGACCGGTGATCGTGAAGACGTCCTCAACGGGCATCAGGAAGGGCTTGTCGACGTCGCGCTCCGGCTCCGGGATCGACTCGTCGACGGCGTTCATCAGCTCCATGAGCTTGTCGCCCCACTCGGGGTCGCCCTCCAGCGCCTTCAGCGCGGAGACCTGGACGACCGGCAGGTCGTCGCCCGGGAACTCGTAGGAGGACAGCAGCTCGCGGACCTCCATCTCGACGAGCTCCATGATCTCCTCGTCGTCGACCATGTCGGACTTGTTCAGCGCGACGACGATGTAGGGAACGCCGACCTGACGGGCCAGGAGGACGTGCTCCTTGGTCTGCGGCATCGGGCCGTCGGTGGCCGCCACAACCAGGATCGCGCCGTCCATCTGGGCCGCACCGGTGATCATGTTCTTCACGTAGTCAGCGTGACCCGGGCAGTCGACGTGCGCGTAGTGACGCTTCTCCGTCTGGTACTCGATGTGCGAGATGGAGATGGTGATGCCGCGCTGCTTCTCCTCGGGCGCCTTGTCGATCGTGTCGAAGGCGGACGCCTCGTTCAGGTCCGGGTACTTGTCGTGCAGGACCTTGGAGATGGCAGCCGTCAGCGTCGTCTTGCCGTGGTCGATGTGCCCGATGGTGCCGATGTTGACGTGCGGCTTGGTCCGCTCGAACTTGGCCTTAGCCACTTGGGTCCTCCTCAGGACTCGGATGTGTCATCGCCACTGTTGCTTTTGTCGTGGTGGCGACATCTTGCAAGTTGTGGTGGTCGAAACTCCGGTGGGGAGTCTACTGCTCACTCACCACGGATTTTCTTGATGATCTCCTCCGCGACGTTCCGGGGAACCTCGGCGTAGGAGTCGAACTGCATCGTGTAGTTAGCACGGCCCTGAGTCTTGGACCGAAGATCACCAACGTACCCGAACATCTCCGACAGCGGGACCACGGACCGGACCACCTTGGCGCCACTGACGTCCTCCATGGCCTGGATCTGGCCACGGCGGGAGTTCAGGTCGCCGATCACGTCACCCATGTACTCCTCGGGCGTGCGGACCTCGACGGCCATCACGGGCTCGAGCAGGACCGGGTCCGCCTTGCGGACGGCCTCCTTGAGCACCATGGAGCCAGCGATCTTGAACGCCATCTCCGAGGAGTCGACGTCGTGGTAGGCCCCGTCGATCAGGGTCGCCTTGATGCCGACCAGCGGGTAGCCCGCGAGGACACCGAGCTGCATGGCCTCCTGGATGCCCTGGTCGACGCTGGGGATGTACTCCCGCGGGATGCGGCCACCGGTGACGGCGTTCTCGAAGCTGTAGAGCTCGCCCTCGGTGGTGTCCAGCGGCTCGAAGGTGACCTGCACCTTCGCGAACTGGCCGGAGCCACCCGTCTGCTTCTTGTGCGTGTAGTCGTACTTCTCCACGCTGCGACGGATGGTCTCGCGGTAGGCCACCTGCGGCGCGCCGACGTTCGCCTCGACCTTGAACTCCCGCTTCATGCGGTCGACCAGGATGTCGAGGTGGAGCTCGCCCATGCCACCGATGATGGTCTGGCCGGTCTCGTCGTCGAGGCGCACGGTGAAGGTGGGGTCCTCCTGCGCGAGCTTCTGGATCGCGGTGCCGAGCTTCTCCTGGTCACCCTTGGTCTTGGGCTCGATGGCCACGTGGATGACCGGCTCGGGGAAGGTCATCGACTCCAGGACGATCTGCTCGTTCATGTCGCAGAGCGTGTCGCCCGTCGTGGTGTCCTTCAGCCCGATCACCGCGTAGATGTGGCCCGCGGAGACCTTGTCGACCGGGTTCTCCTTGTTGGCGTGCATCTGGAACAACTTGCCCAGACGCTCCTTGCGGCCCTTGGTCGCGTTCATGACCGGCTGGCCGGCCGCGATCTCGCCGGAGTAGACCCGGATGTAGGTCAGCGTCCCGAAGAACGGGTGGCTCGCGATCTTGAACGCCAGCGCCGCGAACGGCTCCTTGGCGTCCGGCTTGCGGGTCACCACGGACTCCTCGTCGCCGGGCTTGTGACCCTCGGTCGGCGGGAGGTCCATCGGGCTGGGGAGGTAGTCGACGACCGCGTCGAGCAGGGGCTGGACGCCCTTGTTCTTGAACGCGGTGCCGCAGAAGACCGGGTTGACCTCGCTGGCGAGCGTCAGCTTGCGCACGCCGGCCTTGATCTCCTCCTCGGTCAGCTCCTCGCCACCGAGGTACTTCTCGAGCAGCTCCTCGTCGGCCTCGGCGACCTTCTCGACCAGCAGGTTGCGGTACTCGTCCGCCTTGGCCTGCAGGTCGGCCGGGATCTCCTCGACCTCGTAGTCCTCGCCCAGGGCGGTCTCACCGCGCCAGACCAGGGCCTTCATCCGGACCAGGTCGACGACGCCCTCGAAGTCGGCCTCCGCACCGATGGGCAGCTGCATGACCAGCGGGGTGGCGCCGAGGCGGTCCACGATGGTCTGCACCGAGAAGTAGAAGTCCGCGCCCATCTTGTCCATCTTGTTGATGAAGCACATGCGCGGGACGCCGTAGTTGTCAGCCTGGCGCCACACGGTCTCGGACTGCGGCTCGACGCCCTCCTTGCCGTCGAAGACGGCGACGGCGCCGTCGAGGACGCGCAGGTTGCGCTCCACCTCGACGGTGAAGTCGACGTGACCGGGCGTGTCGATCAGGTTGATCTGGTAGCCCTTCCAGAAGCTGGTGACGGCCGCGGAGGTGATGGTGATCCCCCGCTCCTTCTCCTGCTCCATCCAGTCGGTCGTCGACGCACCGTCATGGGTCTCACCCATCTTGTGCT
>JAAZBK010000076.1 GCA_012513855.1 Acidimicrobiales bacterium | reverse complement strand
TCGCACCACTGGGTGATCGACGAGATGTTCGGTCTGCCCTACGACACCCCGGTCGCCGAGCTCCGCGACCACCTGGACGTGCTGGTCCCGGCGCTCACCCAGGGGACGGGGGTGGTGTCGGCCGAGAACGGTCGCTACCGCGTTCGCTACCCGTTCGACATCACCGACATCGCACCCACCCCGATCCTCCTGGCCGCGCTCGGACCCGCCATGTTGCGGCTGGCTGGTGAACGTGCCGACGGGACCATCTTGTGGATGGCCGACGAGCGCGCCATCGGCGACCACATCGCGCCCACCATCACCAAGGCCGCGGAAGGGGCAGGCCGTCGGGCGCCCCGGGTGGTTGCAGGTGTTCCGGTCTGCCTCTGCGCACCCCACGAGGTGGAAGAGGCAGTCAGCCGCACCAACCGGTTGCTGTCCGAGGCCGAGGTTTCTCCCAACTACCAGAAGCTGCTCGACCGTGGTGACGCCCGCCAGATCGGCGACCTGCTCGCCGCTGGTACCGAGGAGATGATCGAGGAGCGACTGCGCTCGTTCGCCTCTGCCGGCGCCACCGACGTGTCGATCCGCGTGGTGCCGATCGGTGCAGATCGCGACGCCAAGGTCGCCTCGTCGCGTCGCACCCGCCAGTACCTGGCATCACTGGGTGGAACGGTCACCTGAACTCGTGAGAATGGGCTTCTCATTTTGCGAGATCAGTGGTACCGTCCTGGAACGACCCTGAACGGAGGACGTCTTCAATGGCGAAGTTCGCGAAACCAGCAGATGGCAGTTGGACCGAGCACTTCGGGCTCGACACAGCGCCCGTGTCCTACGCGGATTCCATCGACCCCGCTCACTACGAGGTCGAGCGGGAAGCCATCTTCAAGAAGACGTGGCTCAACGTCGGACGCATGGAGCAGCTGCCTCGCACCGGCGCCTACTTCACGCGAGAGCTCGACGTCGCCGGCACCTCCGTGGTGGTGGTGCGCGATTCCGCTGGCACGCCCCGTGCGTTCCACAACGTCTGCCGTCACCGTGGCAACAAGCTGGTGTGGCAGGACTACCCGCGTGAGGAGACCAGCGGCGTCTGCCGCCAGTTCACCTGCAAGTACCACGGCTGGCGCTACGACCTCGAGGGCGCCCTCACCTTCGTGCAGCAACAGAAGGAGTTCTTCGACCTCGACATGTCGGAGTTCGGTCTGGTGCCAGTGCGCTGCGAGGTCTGGGCCGGGTTCGTCTTCGTGAACCTCGACGACGACGCGCAGCCGCTCGTCGACTACATGGGCCAGATGGGCGCCGACATCGCCGACTACCCGTTCGAGAAGTTCACCCAGGTCCACAAGTACCGGGCTGAGGTCGGGAGCAACTGGAAGCTCTTCATCGACGCCTTCATGGAGTTCTACCACGCACCTGTTCTGCACGCGAAGCAGGCGGTCGACGAGGAGTCGCGCAAGCTCCAGGAGGTCGGGTTCGAGGCGCTCTGGTACGACGTCGACGGCGACCACGGCATGGTCTCGTCGTGGGGTGGCATGGCTCCCCCCAAGGACGAGAACATGGTCAAGCCCATCGAGCGGGTGCTGCGCAGCGGCCTGTTCGGGGTGTGGGACGCCCCCGACATCGGCATCGAGGAGCTGCCGCCCGGCCTCAACCCGGCGGGCCACAAGGCCTGGGGCATCGACTCGTTCCTCTTCTTCCCGAACTTCATGATCCTGGTGTGGAAGCCCAACTGGTACCTCACGTACCACTACTGGCCAACCGGCGAGGGCTCTCACATCTTCGAGGGGACCTTGTACTTCGTGCCTCCCACCAACGCCTACGAGCGGCTCCAGCAGGAGCTCGCCGTGGTCACCTTCAAGGAGTACGCGCTGCAGGACGGCAACACGCTGGAGGCCACCCAGTCGATGATCACCAGCGGTGCCGTCGACACGTTCCCCCTCTGCGACCAGGAGGTCATGCTCCGGCACCTCCACACCGTGGCCCGTCGCTACGTCGACGACCACGTGAAGGCCACCGCGCCTGAATCGCCCGTCTCGATCTCCGCTGCGTCCTGAGGAGCCTGAACATGTCCGTACTTCCCGCTGCCTTCGCCGACCTCGAGGAGTTCGCAGACTGGGCGCTCCCCAGCGAGGGCGATCGCTACGCCAAGCGCCTCGCCAGCACCATGGACGAGCTCCAGCACTTCTACGACGTCGCCTTCCCCCGGCTCACCGAGAGCACCGACTACCTGAAGTCGGTTCCGTTGGAGGGCATCTCCGACGAGGACCGCAACCTGTTGTGGCTGTTCTCCTCGCTGGTCACGGTGTCGTTCCCCGTCGAGGTCTGGCGTCAACCCCGGGTCCCCGAGTCGGGCGCGGCCTCGGTCGACGTGGTGGTCGAACCGGTTCCCTGAACCAGCAACGCCTCTAGTTCCCCTTCCAGGAGGTGGTCGAGCCCCGGTGGCCCGGCCACCTTCTCGGTTTTCGGGCAGCTTCTGCGCAAAGCCACCGTCTGGCTCAAGCCTGGGTGAGCAGCGTCAGCATCGCCATGCCGGCGATGCCCATGCTCCCGGCGCCGAGGAACGGGCGCCAGGCCGCGGCCCGGCGGGCCATGGTGGGGAGGGTGCCGAGGGCCACGGCCAGCATCATGCCGCCGGCCACGGCGACCGCCAGGGGTACGACCCCGGGAGCGGCGGCTGCGCCGACACCGGCGAGGGCGGCGCCGATCGGTTCGGGCACGGTGGCCGCGACCACCACGGGGAGCAGCGGCGCCCCCTCGAGGCGGGCCGGACCCACGAAGGCCAGCTTCTCGGGCAGGTTGTGGGCCGTCACCGCCACGATCATCGGCAGCGAGGCCACCAGGCCGACGCTGCCCACCAGGGCGCCGACGGCAAGCCCCTCGGGAATGTCGTGCAGGAAGAGGGCGATGCCGATCACCGGCGCCACGCCGGCCGCCACGGTGGGGCGGTGGGCGATGGCGGTGGTGAGCCACACCAGGGCGATGCCCACGACCATCGCCACGGCGGTGGTCAGCGTTCCGAGCTCGGCCGACGACTGCGGACCTATCTCGGCCAGAGCCAGCCACAACATGACGCCAGCGGCGAGGCCAGGCGCTGCCACCGAGGTGAGCGCTTCGCTGCCCCGACGGGCGAACGCCACCGCGGCGGCAGTGGTGATCACCGAGATCGCTGAGACGACGAGGAAGCCGAGCATGTGTTAGGTAACCCTTACGACATGCCCGGTATTCCGGGAACCGCCTACCTCACCGTGGGAACTACCTGGGCATGCCCAGGACCCGTTCGGCCACGATGTTTCGCTGGATCTCGGAGGTGCCACCGGCGATGGTGCCGGCGAAGGTCCGCAGGTAGCCGTCGAACCAGCTGTTCATGTAGCCGTCGAGGTGCAGGTGGCGGAACGGGCCCGAGAGCGTCTCGTGGTCGAGGCCCAGCGCCCCCAGCTCCTCGATGGCCCGGGCGTGGGCGTCCTGGTTGGACTCCGACGAGAAGAGCTTGAGGATCGACTGCTCGGTGGGGATCATGCCGCGCCGGGTCTTGGCCAGCGTGCGGTAGCCGAGCAGCTTCACCGCCTGGGCGTCGATCGCCACCGAGCCGTACCAGTCGACCAGACGGTCGTCGTCGGCCGCGTCGGTGCCGGCCACCGCGTTGCGGAACTCGTCGACGAAGCGGTCGAGCGCGGCGGAGTAGTTGAGCCACAACATTGCCCGCTCGTGGCCGAGCGATCCGTTGGCCACCTTCCACCCCGCGTTGAGCGGGCCGAGCAGGTTCTCGGCGGGGACGCGGGCGTCGTCGAAGAAGACCTCGTTGAAGTCGAGGTCCTCCGGGCTGATGTAGGAGCCGAACGGCCGGCGGGTGACCCCTTCGGTGTCGGTGGGCACGAGGATGCAGCTGATCCCCTTGTGCTTGGGAGCGTCGGGATCGGTGCGGACGAAGGTGAGGATCACATCGGCGTCGTGAGCACCCGAGGTCCACACCTTCTGGCCGTTCAGGACGAACTCTTCGCCGTCGAGCACCGCCTTGGTCCGCAGTCCGGCCAGGTCGGACCCCGCGTTGGGTTCGCTCATGCCGAGCGCCGCTGTGAGCTCGCCCCGCAGGATCGGGATGGCCCACCGCTCCTTCTGCTCCTCGGTCCCGAAGGTGAGGATGCTCGGCACGATGATGCCGAGCGCCTGGGGGTTGAAGCTGTCGGCGACGTGCCGTGTGGCCAGCACCTCGTTGTGGATGAACTGCTGGATGAGGGTGGCGTTCTGGCCGCCGTACTCGGGCGGGTTGCCCGGCACCAGCCAGCCGGCGTCGAACTGGGTGCGCTGCCAGTCCCTCGCCCACTGGGGCAGGTCGGCGGTGGAGGAGGGGCGCTCGGTGGTGGCGGCCTCGGGGGGCATGTTGGCCTCGAGCCAGTCGACGAACGTCTGGCGGAACGACTCGGTCTCGGCGTCGAAGGTGAGTTTCACAGGTCAGCTCCCGACAGGACGTGGCGTCCGACGATGGCTCGGTGGTGGGCGGCGCCGCCGAAGATCAGCTCGGCCGCCTTGGCCCGGCGCAGGTACAGGTGGAGGTCGTTCTCCCAGGTGAACCCGATACCGCCGAAGAACTGGACGGTGTGCTTGAACACCAGGTGCTGGGCGTCGCCGGCCGCGGCCTTGGCCATGGCGGCGGCGAGCGGCCGGCGGGGGTCGCCCTCGGCGATGCAGAGGGCGGCGAACAGGCCGAGCGCCCGGGCCCGTTCGATGAGCGTGTACATGTCGACGGCCTTGTGCTTGAGCGCCTGGAACGAGCCGATCGGCACGTCGAACTGGTGGCGCTCCTTGGTGTACGCGAGCGCCATGTCGAACGCCCGCTGGCAGGCGCCCACGGTCATGAGCGACAGGCCGGTGACCGCTGACTCGAGCGCGGCGGTGAAGGCCGCGGTGGGATCGTCGACCGCGAGCACCCGATCGTCGGGCACGGTCACGCCGGTGAGGTCGACCGTGGTGACGTGCATGGTGAGGTCGAACGCCGGCTCGCGGGTGACGGTGGCGTCGGCTCGGGGGACCACCACCGCGAGCGGGCCCGAGTCGGTGGCCGCCAGCACCGCGATCTCGTCGGCCCGGTCTCCGTCGATCACGAACGATGCCCTGCCGCTGAGGCGGACGCCGCCCGAGGTGCGCTCTGCGCTGACCGGCGGGTCAGCGGGATCCCACCGGCCCGTTGGACCGGCCACGGCCAGCGTGCCGGTACCGCCGGTGGCGATCGGGCCGAGGAACCGACGGCGCTGCTCGGCATCGCTGCTGGCCTCGATCACCGGCGCGAACTGGGTGGCGGTGGCCAGGAACGGGGTGGGGTCGGCCACGTAGCCGAGCTGCTCGATGACCAGGCCGAGCTCCACCGCGGTGGCCCCCGACCCGCCGGCGTCGGGATCGATGGCGAGCGCCGGCCAGTCGAGGCCCACCAGGGTCTGCCAGAGGTCGTCGTCGACGCCCTTGCCGTCGATCACCGCCCGCAACAGCGAGGGAGGACACTCCTTCTGGAGGATCTCGGCCGCGGCGCTCTGGAGCGCGATCTGGTCCTCATCGAGCTCGAAGTCCACGGTCACCTTCCTTCGGTCGTGAGAATCACGTTACCGTCTGGCGGAAGCATACTTCTTCTACCCGGGAGCCTCCATGGAGCACACGCTCGGCCACGAACGGGCGGCCAAGCCGCTCACCGAACGCAGCGGCCCGCTGACCGACGTGCGGGTCATCGACCTCACCGCCGCCCTGGCCGGGCCCTACTGCACCATGCTCCTGGCCGACCTGGGCGCCGACGTCATCAAGGTCGAACCGCCGAAGGGCGACTTCACCCGGAGCGGAGGCCCGTTCACCAAGGGCGACGCCGAGAAGAACTACGGCGGCTACTTCGCGAGCGTCAACCGCTCGAAGCGCAGCATCGTGCTCGGCCTGCAGACCGAGGAGGACCGCGACACGCTGCGCGCCCTGGTCCGCGACGCCGACGTGCTGGTGGAGAACTTCCGGCCCGGGGTGCTCGACCGCCTGGGGGTGGGCTACGAGGCGCTGGCCGAGGTCAACCCCCGCCTCGTCTACGGCGCTGTTCGCGGCTTCGGTGATCCCCGCACGGGGGAGAGCCCGCTGGCCGACTGGCCCGCCTTCGACGTGATCGCCCAGGCCATGAGCGGTCTGGTAGCGACCACCGGCGAGCCGGGGACCTTCGGCACCCGCGTCGGTCCGAGCATCGGCGACATCTTCCCGGCTTCGCTGCTGGCGCTCGGCATCGTGTCGGCCGTCCACGAGGCCCGCGCATCAGGTCGGGGCCAGTTCGTGGACGTCGCCATGTACGACGCGCTGGTGGCGCTGTGCGAGGAGACCGTCTACCGCTGGAGCTACTGGGGTCGCCACGACCAGCCCAACGGCAACGCCCACCCCATCCACATCCCGTTCGGTCTGTTCGCCACGGCCGACGGCGCGGTGGCCATGGCTGCGCCCACCACCCACTGGCCGATCCTGTGCGAGGCCATCGGGCGGCCCGATCTGATCGACGACGAGCGCACCGCCACCAACCGGTCCCGCAACGCCAACCGGGAGCTCGTCACCGAGATCGTGGAGACGTGGCTCGGCGAGCGGACCACCGCCGATGTGCTGGAGGCGCTGGGCGGCAAGGTGCCGGTGGGTCCGGTGAACGACAACGAGATGCTCTTCGCCGACCCGCACCTGGAGGCCCGCGAGATGCTGGTGGCGTTGGAGACGCCGGGTGCCGAGCGGCCCACGGTGTTCGCCAACTCGCCCATCAAGTTCAGCCGGACGAAGTCGGGTGTGAACCGCCGGGCCCCGCTGCTGGACGAGCACGGCGCCGAGGTGCGCGCCGAGCTGACCTAGCGGAACCTCCCTAGTACGACTCGTACTCGACGGTGATCACCGCGCTGTCGGGGATGGCCTGGCAGGTGAGCACCCAGCCCTCGGCCACCTCCTCGGGGGTGAGGGCGTTGTTGACCCGCATCCGGGCCGAGCCCTCCTTGCACAGCGCCATGCAGGTGGCGCAGTTGCCGGCCTCGCACGACGACGGCGCGGTGAGGGCGCCCCGGCGGGTGGTCTCCAGGATCGTGTCGCCGGGGTGGTAGCCGATCTCGGTGGACTTGCCCTTGAGGATGACGGTGACCACGTCGGGCACCGCGTCGCCGGTGTCGTTGGCCGCTGGAGTCGACGGCTCGTCCGAGGTCCCGGACTGCGCGTCGTCTGAACCGGAGCCGGCGCCGGCGGCCGCTGGCTCATCGGAGGCGTTGATGAACCGCTCGATGTTGATGCGCGACGGATCGACGCCGGCCGCGAGCACGGTGGTCTCCACCAGGTCCATGAACGGGGTGGGGCCGCAGATGAAGACGTCGACGTCGGGGTCGGAGCCGAGGAAGGCGGCGACGGAGTCGGCGGTGATCAGCCCGGACGCGTCGTCCAGGTGGTGGACGAGGTCGAAGCGGTCGCCCTGGTCGGTGGCGAGCGCGTCGAGCGCGGCGCGGAAGATGACCGACGTCTCGTCGCGGTTGGCGTCGAGCATCCTCACCTGGCGGTCGGTGGAGGCGAGGGCGGTCTTCACGATCGACATGATCGGGGTCACTCCGCTGCCGCCGGCGAACGCCACCACCGGTCTGGTGGCCTCTCCCTCGTGGTCGGAACCCGCCTCGGGCAGGCAGAACACGCCGGTGGGCGGGCTGACGTGGAGCTCGTGGCCCGGCGCGACCTCGTCGTGGAACCAGCCAGAGACCCGTCCGTCAGGCACCCGCTTCACGGTGACCGCCAGCCGATCGTCGATGCCCGGAGCGGTCGACATCGAGTAGCTGCGGTACAGCTCCTCGTCGCCCACGGTCACCCTGAAAGTGCAGAACTGGCCGGAGCGGTAGGCGAACAGGTCGCGGGCGTCGTCGGCCGGATCGAGGACGAAGGTCCGGGTGTCGGGCGTCTCCTGGATCACGTCGAGCACCACCAGCGGGTGGTAGCCGTGGGCCCGGGCCGCGGCCGCCAGGTCTGGTGGGTGCTCAGCCACGGTCGGCTCCTGCGGTGACGTCGTTGCGGGCGATCTGGCCGCCCTTCATCACGAACACCACGTTCTCGGTGGCGCCGATGTCCTCCAGCGGGTTGCCGGGAACGGCTATCACGTCGGCGTACAGCTCGGGGGCGATGCGGCCGCGGTCGTCGACGTCGATCAGCTCGGCCGCCACGGTGGTGGCCGCCCGCAGCGCCTGCAACGGGGTCATGCCCCGGTCGACCAGGGCGATCAGCTCCTTGGCGTTCTTGCCGTGGGGGATGGCGGGGGCGTCGGTGCCGCAGGCGATGCGCACGCCCCTCTCGATGGCCTTGGAGATGGTGGCCTTGGCCTTGGGGAACACCTCGGCCGCCTTGGCCTGCAGCTCCGGTGGTGCGTGGGAGACGTCCATGCCGTCGGCCAGGTAGGTGGTGGGCACCAGGAAGCGCTCCAGTTCGATGAAGCGGTCCATGGTCTCGTCGGACATGAGCGAGCCGTGCTCGATGCAGTCGATGCCGGCCTCGATGGCGGCGCGGATGCCGTCGTCGCCGTGGGCGTGGGCGGCCACGCGAAGGCCGGCGCGGTGGGCCTCGTCGACCACCACCTTCAGCTCCTCGGTGGAGTACTGCTGGGCGCCGGCCGGGCCGGTGTGGGACATGACTCCACCCGAGGCGCACACCTTGATGAGCTGGGCGCCGTACTTGATCTGGTAGCGGACGGCACGGCGGATCTCGGCTTCGCCGTCGGCGATGCCCTCCTCGACCGTGAGCGGCAGGACGCCCGGGCCGAGCTTCTGGAACATGGTGGGATCGAGGTGGCCGCCGGTGGGACATATGGCGTGACCTGCGGGAACGATGCGCGGGCCCTCGATCCAGTTGAGGTCGATCGCCTTCTTGAGGGCGACGTCGAGGAGGATGCCACCGGTCTGCACGAACAGTCCGAGGTTGCGCACGGTGGTGAACCCGGCCCGCAGCGTCCGGCGGGCGTTGAACACCGCCCGCAGCGACCTCACCGCCGGATCGTCCTGCACCGCCACCAGCGGGCTGGCGTGGTCGGGGCCGCCGAGGAGGAGGTTGACCTCCATGTCCATGAGACCGGGCAGGAGGGTGACGTCGCCCAGGTCGATCTCCACCGTGCCCTCGGGCAGGGACGATGGCGACACGTCGACGATCCGCTCTCCCTGCACCAACACCGAGCCGGGCTCCACGATGGTTCCGGCGTCGATGTCGACCATGCGAGCAGCGCGGAGGTGGACGGCGTGCTCCGGAAGGCGGGGTCGCATGGTGCTCCTGGGGTGGTGGGCGGAGTGGGGTGGCCGGTCCGAAAGGGGAACGGCATTTCCCTGAAGTGAAAATAGCGTTATCGTGGCGGCCATGTCGACCACGGACGTCGTAATCGGAGCCGGGGCCGGGATGGGGGCTGCGGTCGCCGAGCATCTCAGCACCCGCGGCGACCTGCTGCTCGTCGATCGCGACGCCGGCAAGGTGGAGGCGGTCGCCGACCGTCTGGGAGCCCGCTCGCTGAGCTTGGATCTCACCGCCGCTGACGCTCCGGAGCGGCTCCTCGCCGAGGCTCCGGCCATCGGACGGTTCGTGGTCACGGCCGGACTGTCGCCGAGCATGGCCGGCGGTCGCCTGATCCACGAGGTCAACCTGCGGGCCACGGCCCGACTGGTCGAGGCGGTGGAGCCCGCGCTCGGTCCCGGCTCGGTCGGCGTGCTGTTCGCGTCGATGGCAGCGCACCTGATGCCGTCGGCTCCCGAGGTCGACGCCATCCTCGACCGGCCCGAGGCCGGCGACTACTTCGAATCTCTCGACGCCATGGGCCTGGCCAGCGACGATCCGGCCTTCGCCTACGCGCTCTCCAAGCAGGGCGTGATCCGCCTGGTCCGGCGGCGAGCCACGGCCTGGGGTGCACGCGGCGCCCGGCTGGTGTCGGTATCTCCGGGGGTCATCGAGACCGACATGGGCCGGCTGGAGGATGCGAACCAGCCCGCCATGGAGGGCATGGTCGACGCCAGTGCCCTCGGGCGGCGTGGCCGTGCCGAGGAGGTGGCCGCGCTGGTGGCCTTCCTGCTCTCCGACGCCGCCTCGTTCATCACCGGCGCCGACGTGCTGGTCGACGGCGGCGCGGTGGCCGGCTCGCAGAACCCCTTCCAAGCCACCTGGTCGCACGCACCCGAATCCACCTGACGCACCACCACGAACCGCACGCACCCGAACCGAACACGGAGAGCAACTGATGGCGAAGAGCCAAGGACAAAAGCGACAGGGAAAGATGTCGCTGGTCGGCTTCATGCAGGCCGGCAACACCTCGGTGTACTCGGGCTCGTGGCGCCATCCCGCCACCGAGCACGGGTTCCTCGACGCGTCCTACTACCAGAAGCTGGGGCGGACCCTCGAGGAGGGCCGCTTCGACATGATGTTCTTCGACGACCGCCTGGCCATGCCCGGCATCTACGGCGGATCGGTGGCCGAGGCGGTCCGCACCGGTGCCCGCCCGGTGAAGCTCGACCTCAGCATCGTGTTGGGAGCCATCGCCGGAGCCACCAGCCACATCGGCCTGGGTGCCACCTACTCCACCACCTACCACTCGCCGTTCCACGTGGCCCGCACCTTCTCCACGCTCGACCACCTCTCGGGCGGCCGGGCGGCGTGGAACATCGTCACCTCGGTGAACGACAGTGAGGCCCAGAACTTCGGCGTCGACGAGATCCTCGGCCACGACGAGCGCTACGACCGCGCCGACGAGTTCCTCGAGGCCACCGTGGGCCTCTGGGACACGTGGGAAGACGACGCGCTCGTGCTCGACCGCGAGTCGGGCCACTTCGCCCACGCCGACAAGGTCCGGGCGCTCGACCACGACGGCAAGTACTTCAAGGTGAAGGGCCCGCTCACCGTCCCCCGCGGGCCGCAGGGCCGACCGGTCCTGCTCCAGGCCGGTTCGTCGGGTCGGGGCCGTGACTTCGCCTCCCGCTGGGCCGAGGTCATCTTCACCGGCGACCCCAACATCGACGGGGCCCGCAAGCACTACGAGGACCAGAAGGCCCGCATCGCCGAGGTCGGCCGCGATCCCGAGCGCATCAAGATGCTGCCCATGGCCTACGCGGTGGTGGCCGAGACCCGGGCCCAGGCCGAGGATCGCGAGCAGCTGCTGCTGAACGACCTGGTCGACCCGCAGGCGTCGATCACGCTCCTGTCAGAGCTCATGAACTACGACTTCTCGGGCATCGCCATGGACGAGGTGATCACCGACGAGCTGATCGAGTCGGTCAACGGCATTCGTGGCCTCACCCAGAACCTCCGCCAGCACATCGGCGGCGACGTCACCCTGGCCGACCTGGCCGGCCACCGGGCCACCCTGCTCCAGGGGCCGCGCTTCGTAGGCACCGGGACCGACGTGGCCGACCAGATGCACGAGTGGTTCGAGACTGGTGCCTGCGACGGTTTCGTCATGGCCGCCACCCACGTCCCCGGCTCCTATGAGGACCTCACCAGAATGGTCGTGCCCGAGCTCCAGCGCCGAGGCGTCTTCCGCACCGAGTACGAGGGCAGCACCCTGCGCGAGAACCTCGGCCTCGATCGCCCCGCTGTCGGCAGCTAGCGCCGCCTGCCTCGGACGGGCGCGCGGCCGTCGGGCCGGCAAGAGTCGGTCAGGCTCTGCTTGCACTCAGACTTGGTGGCGGTGGTGGCGAGGATCGGCTCGCTTGTGCTCGTACATCGCTGCGTCTGCACGGTCGATCAGGCTCCACGGCTCGTCGCCGGGCGTCGACCCGGCCACACCGACGTTGCCGGACACATCGTGACGGCGGGCCTCGGGAACGCGCTCCACCGCCTCGGATACGGCCAGGGCGAACCGAGCGAGCGCTTCAGGACCATCGACACGAGGGCCGATCACCAGGAACTCGTCGCCACCGACCCTCGCCACCGCGTCGTCGCCGAACTCGGCGACGAGACCGCCGGCGATCGAAGCCAGCACGCGGTCGCCGGCCCGGTGACCGAGGGTGTCGTTCACCAGCTTGAAGCCGCACAGGTCGAGAAAGCAGACCGTCAGGTCCTCACCGGTGCGCAGCCGGCTGTGCAGGTGATCGAGGACCCACGCCCGGTTGTGGAGCTCGGTGAGGTCGTCGCGGGTGGCCTGGCGTTCGAGCTGCTCTTGCCGGGCCACCTCGTGGGTCACGTCCTCGACCAGGCCGATGACGAGCAGGAGGTGACCCTCGGTTTGGTGTCTGTCGCTCGGCCGTGAGGTCAGCGCGATCTCGAAGCGACGGTGGCCTCCGTCGGCGGCCCGGAGGGTGACGACCTCGCTGCCGGGCGAGCGGGCCTGACGGCGTACCGCGTCGCGCAACAACAGCCGCGACTCGTCGTCCACGAGGCTTCGTAGCCCGGTCACGGCCAGCTCGTGCGGTTGCGCATCGAGCACCTGGCAGGCGGCGGCGTTCGAGAACAGGATCTTGTCGCCCCCGAACACGAGCACTCCCTGGGGAAGCGCCTCGAGCAACGAGGACGCCATCTCCGATCCGCCCACGGCCAGCGTCGTGTCGGCGGCATCGACGATCTCGCGGGTGAAGCACAGCCACCCCGGGTACTCGGCGCGGTCGAGGCAGTTCACCAGCGTCGACTCGTAGCGACCGTACGACCCGTCGACCCGTTGGAGCCGCATCTGGGCCACGCCGGCCCACCCCGGGTCGGTGCTGCTCAGGCCCTGGCCGTCGTCGACGAAGTTCATGACGTCGTCGGGGTGGATGTGCGCCAGAGCGTGGTGGCCGACCGGGTCGCCCCACCCGAGCAGGCCGTCTGGTGCCGACAGGTTGGCGATCAGCTTCCAGTTCTCGTCGAGCAGGATCACCGACTCGCGGAGCCCGGTCTGGAGCAGCCGGAACAGTTCCGGCGACAGCCCGCTGTAGGGCTGGTCGTCCGGCGCTTCTCGGGATCGTTCAGGTTCGTTCGCCACCGGGGCGGATTCTAGAACCGAGTGCTCCCTCGGTCTTCAGACCTCGAAGACCTTCACGACATCGTCGCTGCGATCGGGCCTCAGAGGTCGGCGGCGAGTCGACGTAGTTCCTTGATCGGAAGGAACAGGTGGAGCGGATCCGACGGGGATTCCTGGAAGCTCCGGGCTTGGTGCCGGTACCAAGCCTTCGCCTGTTCGTCTCGGGCGTGGATCAGCAAGGCCCGAAAACCGACGTCTTCAGAGATGCGCACTGCTCTCAATAGAGCGTCGATGAGAAGGCTCCTACCGAGCCGCGCTCCCTGCTCGGGGTTGTGGACTGCCAACCGGCCGATCAGCAGACACGGGATCTCCGCCGGCGCCCCTCCCTTGATGAGATCAGCCGGTGCTCGCCCCTTCTCCACCCCGGCCGAGGACACCGTGTAGTAGCCAACCACGGCATCCCCGCGGGCGGCGACGAAGACTCGAGCGTTCCCCGTGCGGTCGTTCTGCCAGCCGAATCGCCTGAGCCAGTCGTCGAGCTCACCTGCGCCGCTCTCGAACTCGTCGACTCGATGGTGCTTGTCGATCCTGACCGGTTGGGAGACACCAGGTCGGGGATCGTCACCGGTCACTGCTGTACGAAGACCGTCGGGGTCCGAAGCAGGTCTCGGAGATCGTTCTCGTAGGGGACCGGTTCATCCAGCAGCCGATCGAACTCCTCCCAGGCTTCCGGCTCGACGACGAACCAACGCCGGTCGGCGAGCACGCGCTCGGCCTCCTGAACGGTGGCATCCAGCACGAAGTCGGTCTCGGACTTGTCCAGAGCCGCTGCAGCTGACGCGATGACCTGTCGCTGCTGAGCAGACATCCGCATGTTGAAGCGCTGGTCGCGAGGCGCTCGCGTTGCCTGCGCAGCTGAATCCTTGAGCTCCATGACCACCCCAACGTACGTGCAACGTACCCGCATTAGGTACGCACACGGTACGCGCAACCCACCACGAAGGCAACCGAGAAGACCTGCCGACCGTCGACAAGGCGAGGAATCACAGGATCCGCCTCCCCCGTTCTGAGGTAGCGGCGGTACTGGTTACCTGTTCCCACCCCGTGGGACGGTTGGAGAACCTGGTTTCCGTTTCCTGAGAAGCACTGTGTGGAATCAGGTTATGGTTTACCGGCCCGCTGGGGCATCCAGGGGTAGATAGGGGATCGACTGTGACCGCAGTCCTCAAAGGCGTTCGCATCCTCGAGGTGGCCGAGCACACGTTCGTGCCGGCTGCCTCCGCGCTGCTGTCCGACCTCGGTGCCGAGGTGATCAAGGTCGAGCACGTCCAGCGGGGCGATGCCATGCGGGGCCTGGCCTCCAGCGGCATCGCCGTGGTGCCCAAGGACGTCCACGTCCTGTTGGAGCACTCCAACCGTGGCAAGCGCAGCATCGGACTCGACCTCACCTCGGACGAAGGGCTCGACATACTGGCCAAGCTGGCCGCCACCGCCGACGTCTTCCTCACCAACAAGCTCCCCGGCGTGCGGGCCAAGCTCAAGATCGACCTGGAAGACATCCGCGCCGCCAACCCGAACATCATCTACGTGCGCGGCACCGGCCAGGGTGAGCGGGGTCCAGATGCCGACAAGGGGTCCTACGACGCCCTCGCCTTCTGGGCGCGCGCCGGCATCGCGGCGGGAGCCACCCGACCCGAGTACGACCTCGTTCCCACGCCACCCGCCCCCGGCTTCGGCGACTCGCTCGGCGGCATGACCATCGCCGGGGGGATCATGGGCGCCTTGTTCCACCGGGAGCGCACAGGCGAGGCCACCGTGGTCGACGTGTCGCTGCTCAGCACCGGCCTGTGGGCCATGGGCCAGGCGATGGCACTGTCGCTGCTGCTGGAGGTTCCGTGGGCGCCGCCGCCCAACGACCGCCCCGGCGGCAACCCCCTGTCGCGCAACTACGACACCGCCGACGGCCGCACGCTCGCGTTCACCTGCCTCCAGGCCGGCAAGTACTGGCCCACCCTCGCCGCCGCGGTGGGGCGGGACGACCTGGCCACTGACGAGCGCTTCGCCGACCACCAGACCCTCCTGGCCAACAGCAACGACGCCATCGCCGCGCTCACCGAACTGTTCGCCTCCCAACCGCTCGACCACTGGCGGACGGTGCTCGACCCCTGGGACGGCCAGTGGGCCGTGGTCCAGAACACCCTGGAGGCCGCGGTCGACCCCCAGACCGTGGCCAACGGCTACCTGCACGAACTGAAGAACGCGGCCGGCAACTCGTTCCAGCTGGTCGCCGCCCCCGTCCAGTACGACGAGCAGCCCGCCGTTCCCGGCCGGGCGCCCGAGTTCAACGAGCACGGCGACGCCATCCTCGAAGAGCTGGGCATCGACTGGGACACCGTGGTCGACCTCAAGGTCCGCGGCGTCGTCGCCTGATCCCTCGCCAAGTCCAAACCTTCCAACCACCCCGGAGTACCCGATGAGCCTGTCCGATTCCTTCCTCTACGCCGGCAAGCGCGTCCTCGTCGTCGGCGGCGCCAGCGGCATGGGTGCGGCCACCGCCGAGCTGGTCAAAGACGCCGGTGCCGACGTGGTCGTGATGGACGTGGCCGAGTCGAAGCTCGACGGCGCAACCTTCATCAAGCTCAACCTGGCCGAGAAGGACTCCATCGACGCCGCCCTGGCCGAGCTGGGCGACGGCAAGCTCGACGCCCTGTTCTCGTGCGCCGGCGTCGCCGACGGCACGCCCGGCATCGAGCGGATCAACTTCGTGGGCCACCGCTACCTCATCGACCGCCTCGTGGAGAAGGGCGCCCTGGGCCAGGGAAGCGCCATCGGCGCCATCTCGTCGGCCGCCGGCCTCGGCTGGGAGCCGAACCTGGAATCGCTGCGTCCGCTGCTCGAGATCTCCGACTACGACGAGGGCGCCAAGTGGCTCGTCGACAGCGGCAAGGCCGACTACTTCAACACCAAGCAGGCGCTGTGCGCCTACGTGGCCACCCAGGCCTACCCGTTGATGAAGAAGGGCATCCGCATCAACGCCATCTGCCCCGGCCCCACCGACACCCCGCTGGCCCAGGCCAACAAGGAGATGTGGCTGGGCTTCGGTGCCGACTACCGCGAAGAGGTCGGGATCGAGGCCTCCACCCCGCTCGAGCAGGCCTACCCGCTGGTGTTCCTGTGCAGCGCCGCCGCCGGTGCCATCAGCGGCATCACGCTCGTCTCCGACGGCGGCTACTTCGCCGCCGGTCGCACCGACGCCTACCCGCCGGCCGCCGACATCGCCAAGTTCCTCCTCGGCCTCCTGAGCTGAGGACCGCTCAGCAGTGGCCGACGGACTCTCGCTCGACTCGCTCGTCGAATCGCTCCGCCTCACCGAGACGGGGCCCAACACCTACGCCGCCAACAACGCGGTCTCCGGGCACCAGGTGGTGTTCGGCGGCCAGCTGCTGGCCCAGTCGATCGTGGCCGGGTCGCTGGTAGACCCAGAGAAGTCGGTGAAGACGCTGCACACGATCTTCGCCCGTGGCGCATCGCCCGACGCGCCGCTGGAGATCACCGTCGAGCCCCTCCACTCGGGGCGCAGCTTCGCCAGCAGTTCGGTCACCATCAGCCAGGGCGACCGCCTCTGCGTGCGCTCGTCGGTGCTGCTCAGCGCCGACGAACCCGACACCATCCGTCACGCGGTCCCCGCAGGTGACGTCCCCGGCCCCGACCAGTGCCCGCCCATGGGTGGAAGTGGCGGCGACTGGGAGGTGCGGATGGTCGGCGACGTCGACATCGACGACCCGTCCCTGGTGGGACCGGCAGAGCTAGACGTCTGGAACCGCTTCACCGGCGGCGAGATCGCCCCCGAGCACGATCAGGCGCTGGTGGCCTTCGCGACCGACGGCTTCCTCATCGGCACCGCCATGAGGCCCCACGAAGGAGTGGGGCAGGCCCAGGCCCACGTCACCCTGGCCACCGGCGTCATCAGCCACACCATCACCTTCCACGAGCCGGTGCGGGCCGGCGAGTGGTTCCGCCTCTCCCACACCAGCCCCTACGCCGGGCACGGTCGCAGCTACGGCCGTGCCGACATCTTCAACACCAGCGGCGACCTCGTGGCCTCCTTCGTCCAGGACGCCATGATCCGCCGCAACTCCTGACACCAACCGAACAACGGAGCACCACCATGACCGAAGCCGTGATCGTCTCGACGGCTCGCACGCCGATCGCCACCTCGTTCAAGGGCTCACTCGTGAACACCGACGCCTTCGAACTGGCCCGCAGGACGCTGGGCGAGATCCTCGACCGGTCCGGCGTGGACCCCGACCGCGTCGACGACGTGCTGCTCGGCGAGACCCTCTACGGCGGCGGCGACGTGGCCCGCTTCGCCGCGGTCGAGTCCGGCCTGGTCAACGCGCCGGGCATGGCCATGAACCGCCACTGCGCCTCGGGCCTGTCTGCCATCCAGATCGCGGCGGGATCCATCAAGTCCGACATGGATCGGCTCGTGATCGCCGGTGGCGTCCACTCCCAGTCGACCGCGCCGAGCTCGGTCAAGCGCAACCTCGAGACGGGCGAGAACGATCGCTGGATGTCGCCCAGCCACCCCGAGACCCCCGACGCCCCTGCCTTCGACATGTCGATCACCGTGGCCCACAACGCCGCGGTGGCCGCCAACGTCACCCGCGAGGAGATGGACGCCTGGGCATACCGCTCCCACATGCGGGCCGTGGCCGCCATCGACTCGGGCGCGTTCAAGGAGGAGATCTTCGCCATCGACGTACCCGACGGAGAGGGCGGCACCCGCTCGTTCGCGGTCGACGAGCACCCGCGGCGAGACACCACCATGGAGCGCCTCGCCTCGCTAAAGGTGTTGCACCCCGAGATCGAGGGCTTCTCAGTCACCGCCGGCAACGCCGGTGGCATCAACGACGCCGCCGGGGCCGTGCTGGTGGCGGCCGATGACCTGGCCTCGGAGCTGGGTCTGGAGCCCCTGGCGTTCGTGAAGGGCTGGGCGTCGGTCGGCGTGCCGCCGAAGGAGACCGGACTGGCTCCCACCAAGGCGATCCCCAAGGCGCTCCAGCGCGTGGGCCTCACGGTCGACGACGTCGACCTGTTCGAGATCAACGAGGCCTTCGCCGCCATGTGCGTGTCGACGTCGCGGATCCTCGGCCTCGACGAGGAGAAGGTGAACGTCCTCGGCAGCGGTTGCAGCCTGGGTCACCCCATCGCCATGACCGGCTCGCGCATGGTCATGTCGCTCGTCCACGAGCTGCGTCGCCGCGGCGGCGGCACCGGCGTGGCCGCCATGTGCGCCGGCGGCGGCATGGCCGGAGCCGTGGTCCTGGAGGTCCCCGCTCCCTGACGGAGCTGTGGGCGCACCTCCTGATATCATCAGATATCAGGAGGCCTGACCGTGACCGACATCCTGATCCGAGGCGTGCCGGAGGACGTCCTGGCCGCGATCGACGCCAAGGCGAAGCGCGTCGGGCTCTCGCGCACCGAGTACCTGCGCCGGGCACTCGAACGTGAGCGTGTCCCCGACGTCGGTCCCGTCACGGTGGAGCACCTGGAGCGAGCCGCATCGCTTTCGCGAGATCTCGACGACCCCGATGCCATGGCTGCCGCCTGGGCATGACCGACTGGCTCATAGACAAGTCGGCGTTCGCGCGGCTGCACCTCGCGGTCGACGCGGCTGAGTGGGCGAGCAGGATCGATCGAGGACTGGTCCGGATCTCAACCGTCACGCGGTTGGAGATCGGCTTCTCGGCTCGTAGGGCCAGCGACCACCGTTCGCTCTTCGCCGAGCCGCCCGTCGCGTCCATGCCCGTCGAGTACCTCACGCCACGGATCGAGGACCGCGCCCTCGAGCTTCAGGCGGTCCTGGCCGAGCGTGGCCAGCACCGGGCTCCGTCCATCCCAGACCTCCTGATCGCCGCAACCGCCGAGCTGGCAGGTCTGACGGTGCTCCACGTCGACAAGGACTTCGAGTTGGTCGCCCAGGTCACCGGTCAGACGGTGCAGCGCCTCGACCTCGGCTGATGAGGCGTCGTTCAGGGGAGCAGGACGGGGAGCTTCTCCCAGCCTCGCACGGTCGAGGTCCGGGCCTGGACGGCGTTGTCCAGGTCGACCTCCCACTTCGGGAAGCGCTTGACGATCTCGTCGAGCACCACCCGGGCTTCCAGCCGGGCGAGGTGGGCGCCCAGGCAGAAGTGGACGCCGTAGCCGAAGCTCAGGTGGTGGTCGATGTCGCGGTGGATGTTGAAGCTGTCGCCGTTCTCGAACCGGCGCTCGTCGCGGTTGGCCGAGCCGTTGATGAGCAGGATCGACGAGCCCGCTGGGACCGTCTCTCCGTGGAGCTCGACGTCGTTCATCACGTAGCGGGCCTGCACCGGTGACGGGGCCTCGAAGCGCAGCAGCTCCTCGATGGTCTGGTTGACCAGTTCCCGGTCGGCGGCCAGCTCGGCCTGCTGGTCGGGGTGCTCGGACAGGACCTTGCCGGCCCAGCCGATGAGCCGGGTGGTGGTCTCGTTGCCGGCCGCGGCCAGCAGGTTGACGTAGCCGAGGACCTCTTCGCGGGTGAGGTTCTTCTCCACCCCGTCGGTGTCGACGTAGGTGGCCTGCAAGAGGTCGGTCATGAGGTCGTCGGAGGGGTTCTCGGCCCGCCACTCGATGTAGTCGGCGAAGAGCTGGGCCTGGCTGGCGACGTCGTAGGACGAGAGGTCTGGCATCCCTTCGGTCTTCATCGAGAGGCCGTCGTCGATGTGGTCGCGGATGGCCCGCTGCTCCGACTCGGGGATGCCGAGGAACATGCCGATGGTGCGCATGGGCACGTCGACGCCTATGTCGGTGATGAAGTCGAAGCCGCCCGAACCGACCAGCGGATCGAGGTTGGCCGCGCAGAAGTCTCGAACCTTGGGCTCGATCTCTCGCATCCGCTTGGGGGTGAACACACGCGAGAGGATCTTGCGGTGGACGTCGTGGGCGGGCGGGTCCTCGAAGATGATCGAGCCCGCCGGGATCTCGAAGCTCCCGTCGTTCACCGCGTTGATCAGCTCGAGCAGGGTGCCGCGGGCCGAGCTGAACGTGCGCCAGTCGACCAGCGCCTTCTCGACGTCGTCGAAGCGGGTGAGCGCGTAGAAGCCGTACTTCTCGTTGCGGTAGAGCGGCTGCTCGTCTCGCAGCCTCTTCCAGACCGGGTAGGGGTCGGCGTCGATCTCGAAGTCGTACGGGTCGTAGTACGGCTCGGTCTGGGCGTCGTCGGTCTGAGGCATCTTCAGCGCCTGTCCTTCCCCTGGTGGTCACCCGAGACGGCAACCGGAACGGTCGCTATTGTAGAAGTAGAACGTCGTTCTCACCAAGGACCTCTCTGGTCCCCTTCCCCGGTTGGAGGCGCAACCATGCCCACCGAAACGCTCGCCTGCCCCGTCTTCGACGCAGACAACCACCTGTACGAGACCACCGAGGCGCTCACCAAGTTCCTGCCCGATCGCTACAAGGGCGTGATCGACTACGTCGACGTCCACGGTCGCACCAAGATCGTGGTGCGCGGCCAGATCAGCAACTACATCCCCAACCCCACCTTCGACGTGGTGGCCCGGCCGGGGGCCCAGGAGGACTACTTCCGCCACGGCAACCCCGACGGCAAGAACCGGCGGGAGATCTTCGGGGAACCCATGCGGGCCATCCCGGCGTTCCGCGAACCCGTCTCCCGCATCCAGCTCATGGATGAACAGGGCCTCGACCGCACGCTCATGTTCCCCACCCTGGCCAGCCTGGTCGAGGAGCGGATGCGAGACGATCCCGAGCTGACCCACGTGGTGATCCACGCGCTCAACGAGTGGCTCTACGAGACCTGGCAGTTCAACCACGAGGACCGCATCTTCACCACCCCGGTCATCACGCTGCCCATCGTGGAGAAGGCCATCGAGGAGCTCGACTGGGTGGTGGAGAGGGGCGCCAAGGTCGTGCTGATCCGCCCCGCGCCGGTGCCCGGCTACCGGGGCTCGCGATCGTTCGGGCTGCCCGAGTTCGATCCGTTCTGGGAACGGGTGGTCCACCACGACGTTCTGGTGGCCATGCACGCGTCGGACAGCGGCTACGAGCGATACACCAACGACTGGATGGGTTCGAGCAGCGAGATGCTCCCGTTCCAGCCCCAGGCCTTCCGCATGATCGGGGCCTGGCGTCCGGTGGAGGACGCGGTGGCGGCCATGATCTGCCACGGTGCTCTCTCACGGTTCCCCGACCTGAAGCTGGCGGTGGTCGAGAACGGCAGTAGCTGGGTGGAGCCACTGCTCAAGAACCTGGCCGACATCTGGAAGAAGATGCCGCACGACTTCCTCGAGAACCCGGTCGAGGTGTTCAAGCGCCAGGTCCACGTGAGCCCGTTCTGGGAGGAGGACCTCGGGGCGCTGGCCGAGCTGATCGGGGTCGACCGGGTGCTGCGGTGAGCGATCCCTCGAGCGGCTC
>JAAZBK010000075.1 GCA_012513855.1 Acidimicrobiales bacterium | reverse complement strand
TCGGTGGGTCCGGATGCGCCTTCAGATCTCGCGTTGGAGGACGAGTTGCTAGCGTGGCTGGCGCAGCGGGTGGAGGACCCACGATGAATGACGGAGCCACCTCCCCTCGACTCTCATCAGCAGCCTGGTCCGCCCTGCTGCAAAGGGGTCGGGAGCAGGGGAAAGTCACACAAGAAGAGGTGTTCGAGGTCCTTGACCTCGACGCGGACACGCTCGACGCCGACCTGACCTGGATCCGTGCCGAGCTGGCCAGCCACAGCATCACGCTCGACGAGGCGGTCGAGGAGGAGCTCGACCCCGAGGTCCTGGCCAGCCAGCGGGCCGAGGCGGTGCTGGCCGACCCACTGGGCGGGATAGACCTCTCGGTGGAGGATCCGGCGGGCACCCGTCGTCGCCTGCACCTGGTGAAGCCGGGTCGCGGCCACGGAGGCGACCGGGGGAGCAGCTCCGATCCGGTCCGGGTCTACCTGAAGGAGATCGGTCGGGTCGCGCTCCTGACCGGTCCCGAGGAGGTCACCCTGGCCAAGCGGATCGAGGCCGGTTCGATGGCCGCCGTCCGACTGGCCGAACTGGCCGCAGCCGGTCGCCTCGACGACCTCGACGCCACGCCGAGGCGGCGCCTCGAGCGCACCTGCAGGGACGGCGAGCGGGCGAAGTCGGAGCTGATCCAGGCCAATCTGCGCCTGGTGGTGTCGATCGCCAAGCGCTACGTGGGTCGGGGCATGCAGCTCCTCGACCTCATCCAGGAGGGCAACCTCGGTCTGATGCGGGCGGTCGAGAAGTTCGACTACACCAAGGGCTTCAAGTTCTCCACCTACGCCACGTGGTGGATCCGCCAGGCCATCACCCGGGCCATCGCCGATCAGGCCCGCACGATCCGCATCCCGGTGCACATGGTCGAGAGCATCAACAAGGTGCACCGCATCCAGCGCCAGATGATGCAGGACCTGGAGCGGGAGCCCACCATCGACGAGTTGGCCGCCAAGGTCGACATGACCTCCGAGCGGGTGCGCGAGATCCTCCGCATCAGCCAGGATCCGTTGTCGCTCGACTCGCCGGTGGGAGAGTCCGACGACTCCAACCTGTCCGACTTCATCGAGGACACCCAGGCCGACGCGCCGGCGGAGATGGCCGCCCGCAAGATGCTCGGAGACGCCGTCATCGAGGCTCTGTCGGAGCTGAGCGATCGCGAGAAGCAGGTGGTGAGGCTGCGCTTCGGGCTCGACGACGGTCAGGCCCGCACCCTCGAGGAGGTGGGGCGCGAGTTCGGCGTCACCAGGGAGCGGATCCGCCAGATCGAGGCCAAGACCCTCGCCAAGCTGCGAAACCCCCATCGCAGCCAGAAGCTGCGCGACTACCTCGAAGCCGACTGAGCGCTGAACCTCCAGGTAGTGGTTTCGGGGTTCGTTCCGGGGCGCCGCCGCTGCTACGTTGAAGCCTCGCCTTCGGGGGTAGCTCAGCTGGCAGAGCAATTGACTGTTAATCAATGGGTCGTGGGTTCGAGCCCCACCCCCCGAGCCACGAAGTGCAGCGGGAGCCGGTCCTCAGGGACCGGCTCCCGTGCGTTGACAGCGTTGACACGACGACTGGTGGACCCGTGAGCCCGACACCCATGGCCATGTTCCCGCTCGGCACCGTCCTGCTGCCCAGCATGGGGCTGCCGCTCCAGGTGTTCGAGCCCCGCTACCGGGCGATGATGGAGCACTGCATGGCCGGGAGCCGTGAGTTCGGAGTGGTGATGATCGAGCGCGGGAGCGAGGTCGGCGGTGGCGACGTCCGCTCGATGGTCGGGACCGTGGCCGGGATCGCCGAGGCCCAGGAGCTGCCCGACGGTCGGTGGGCGCTCCTGGCGGTGGGTCTGCGCCGCATGAGGGTGACGCAGTGGTTGGACGATGATCCCTACCCGAGGGCCGACGTCGACGACTGGCCCGACGAAGCCGTGGCCGACGATCGCCGTGCCGACGCCGAGCTGATGCTCGACGAACGCGTCGGTCAGTTCCGGCGCACGATGGCCCTGGCCGCGGAGCTCGGCCATCCGGCCCAGCCCCTCGCCGAGGTGATCGACCGTCCGGAGGAGGGCAGCTACCAGCTCTCGATGCTCTCGCCGCTGGGGCCCTTGGATCGCCAGAACCTCCTGGCTTGTCCGGGTCCCATCGAGCGCCTGGCCCTGCTGGGCGACCTCCTCGACGGCATCGAGATGGAGCTGCGGGCCCGGCTCGCGGGCGGCTGACCTGGTCGACGTCGTGGGCACCGCCGCCGATCTGCCACGATGGCTGGCGGGGCTGTAGCTCAATGGTTAGAGCAGGGGACTCATAATCCCTTGGTTGCGGGTTCGATACCCGCCGGCCCCACTCCCACTCCCGGTGCCTGCGGCGGCTGACGGTGTCCCGTCGGCCGCCGCAGGTGTCCCGGTAGCTGGGATCTGTTGGGATGGTGTGCTGAAGCCGTCACCGACGACCCCGGTGGCCGGGGGAGAAGGTGCGGTTGGCGCGGATCGGGTTCAGCTCGCGGGGAGCGGGCTGGCGGTTGATCCGTTCGTTGCGTGCCGATCGGCGGCGCGCGGCGCGGTTTGGTGCAGTCATGGTGGGACACCTCCTCTCGTCGTCTGGCAGACGGACGGGCGGTCCCCGCGGGGCGGTGCCTCTCGCGGGGCGGGGGTGTCGTCACAGGCGCATGGGTCCAAGGTGGCGGAACCGGGCGCCGGCTGTCAACCGATTTTCGCCAGCTCCCGGATCCTTCGCAGGGCGTCGGCCTTCGTGATCGGCCGGGCCCCCAGGGCTTCGAGCCGTCGGACCACCTGGGGCTCGGCCATGGTCTTGGCCCAGCCCTGCCGCACCAGGTACCAGCGCGACTTGCGGGCCTCGCGAGCGTCGCGGAGCAGACGGCGGGCGAAGGTCCGCCAGCGGCCGTCGTGGATCAGGAGGGCGTCGGCCAGGAGTCCCCGCTGCCGCAACGGCTCGATCATCTCGGCCGCGAACAGCCCTTCGGCGATGAGGATCGAGGCGTCGCCCAGCTCGAGCACGCGGTGGCCGACGGCCCGATCCTCGCCGAACACGTAGTTGGGGACGTCGACGCAGCCTCTGCAGCACAGGGCTTCGACCGCGTCGCACGCCGCCGTCACGTCCCAGGTGCGCGGGTCCTCCCAGTCGACCACGCCGTCGGCGGTTCGTGGCAGGTCGGGCTCGGTGCCGGGGCGGTAGAAGTCGTCCAGGGTGAGGATCGGCAGGCCGGTCTGGCGGGCCAGGTAGGTCTTGCCACACCCCGACGGGCCGCAGAGCAGTACCGCCCGGGCTCGCAGCCCGGCGGGCACGGGTGGTTCGGACACCCGGTCAGTAGAGCTCGTCGCCGAGCCAGTTCGGGGCCCGGTCCAGCAGGTAGGCGCTCACCGCGTGGCAGCGGTCGAGCACGTCGCACAACAGGTCCTGCTGGCCGATGTACACCTGGGAGAGCGACACCTCGACCTTGCCGACGATCCCGACGGTGCGGTCGGCGCCGTCGGTCACCGACGCGTAGGAGTCGATGGCCGAGACCTCGAGCGGCAGTTCCGGCCCGCCGACGCCGGCCAGGTCGGTGGCCAGGATCAACAGGTCGGGCCCCTGCGGGAGCGGTGGCATGCCCCAGGTGAAGTGCAGCGGGAAGCGGTGGAGGTCGGGCGGATCGTCGCCCTCGTCGAGGTCGAGCACCAGGTCCTCGAACGAGAGCAGGATCCGGGGATCGATCTCGAGGGCGAGGTGCAGGTCGAGCGGACCGCCGCAGGCGTCCTCGGGGTGGAGGTCGACCTCCCAGGCCTGGCGCAGCGAGTAGGTCTCGACGAAGTGGCGTTCGTCGTGGACGTGGAATCCGTGGTCGACCGCGTGATCCTTCAGATCGGCCACGAAGCCGGCGACGTCTATGACCGCCACAGAGAACCTCCGGGAGAGCGGTGGGGTGCCCGCCCAGCCTGCCACGCCCCGGTACCGTCGGCCCACGTGAGCCCAGATCCCCATCAACCGGAGCAGGTCGCGGCGGTGCTGGCCGACACGGCCGACGCGGTGCGCCGAGCGCTGTCGACGGCCGAGAGCTGGGCCGAGGCAGGCACCCGGCCGGGCCAGCACCACAGCGACCTGGAGGCCGACGCGGCCGCGGTCGAGGTGCTCGGCGGAGCGGGTCTCGGGGTGTTGAGCGAGGAGAGCGGGGCCACCGGTCTGGACCTTCCCGTGGTCGTGGTGCTCGATCCGCTCGACGGCTCGACCAACGCGAGCCGAGGTATGGGGGCCTGGGCGGTGAGCCTGTGCGCCGTCGACGCGGAGGGCCCGTGGGTGTCGCTGGTGGAAGACCTCCGACACGGCACCCGCTGGACCGCCGTGAGGGGGGAGGGAGCGCAGCGCGACGGTGCGCCGATCCGCACCTCTGGCTGCACCGATCTGGTCCGGGCGATCGTCGGTCTCAACGGGGTCCCGGCCGGTCACGGCGGATGGGCGCAGTACCGGGCGTTCGGGGCGGCGGCGCTCGACATCTGCGCGGTGGCCGACGGCACGCTCGACGGCTACCTGGACTGCACCACCGACGAGCTGGGGTCGTGGGACTACCTGGGCGCCGCCCTGGTCTGCCAGGAGGCGGGCGGCGTCGTGGTCGACGTCAACGGGCGCGACCTGGCGGTGTTGGAGCACGGCGCCCGTCGCACGCCGGTGGCCGCGGCATCGCCCGAACTGCTCGAACTGCTCGTACCGCTTCACCCAGGTCGGCCGTAGGGTTTCGGTTGTGGACGACCGCCTTCACCTGCGGGCCCTCGGGCTCTACGCACGCCTGCCCACGTGGGCCCGGCGACGCGTGGTCCGCACCATCGCGCCCGCGTTCACCGTGGGGGCGATCTGTTTGATCGAGCGCCCCGACGACTCGGTGCTGCTGGTGCGGCAGGTGTACCGGCGTCACTGGGGCATCCCGGGCGGTCTGCTCCAACGAGGGGAGGAGCCCGCCGACGCCGCTCGACGGGAGCTGATGGAGGAGATCGGCCTGGCGGTGGACCTGATCGGGGAGCCGGCGGTGGTGGTCGACGCTGAGGCCCAACGGGTCGACGTTGTCTACCGGGCCCGGCCGTCGGCCGGTACCGATCCCGATTCGGTGGTGCCCGAGTCGCCCGAGATCGCCGAGGTCCAGTGGTTCCCCCGCTCCGAGCTCCCCGACCTCCAGGAGGAGACGGTCCAGGCCCTGGTGGCCCTGTCGCGCGGCGACGTCGGCCAGTTCTGAACCGGTGAGCCTCCTCGATCGCCTGCGTCAGCGGGTGGAGTCGGACCTCGACGCCGAGATCGGCTCGACCACGGTCGTGAGCGGCGGCGACGTGGCGTCGGCTCATCGCTTCGACCTCGTCGATGGTCGAACGGTCTTCGCCAAGACCCATCCGGACCCGCCGGCGGGCTTCTTCACCACCGAGGCAACCGGTCTGGCCTGGCTGCGCGAGACCGGCGCGGTGGCCGTCCCCGAGGTGCTGGCGGTGTCGGACGGCGACCCGGCGTACCTGGTGCTGGAGTGGGTCGACGAGGGTCGGGCCCAGGCCGGCACCGAGGCCGATCTCGGGCGGTCGCTGGCCGCGCTTCACCGGTCGGGAGCGCCGTGCTTCGGTCGAGAGGATCGGCGCACCACCGGGAGCCGCGCCCTGCCCAACGAGCCCCACGATGTCTGGGTCGACTTCTTCGCTGCCGAGCGGCTGTTGCCGCTGGCCCGCCTCGCCCGCGACGCCGACGCGCTGGCCGACCCGACGATCCGCCGGTTGGAGCGCTTGGCCACCGGCGCCACCCTGGCTTCGTTGCCCGGGGCCGATGAGCCGCCGGCGCGGCTGCACGGCGACCTGTGGGCCGGCAACCGCCTCGTCGACGTCGACGGCAGGAGCTGGCTCATCGATCCGGCCGCCCACGGCGGTCACCGCGAGTTCGACCTGGCGATGATGAGGCTGTTCGGCGGCTTCGGGCCGGAGTGCTTCGATGCCTACGAGGAGGCGTACCCTCTGGCCGACGGTTGGCACCGGCGGGTGTCGTTGCACCAGGTGGCACCGCTCGTGGTCCACGCGGTCAAGTTCGGAGGTGGCTACGTGGCGGCCGCCACGGAAGCGATCGAGCTCTGGACCTAGCGCCTGGTCTCAGATGCCGATCGGCGGGCCGGCTCAGATGCCGCGGAGGTGGGTGAGGTCGCCTGGTGTGGAGGGGTGGCGGAGCTTGGCGAGCGCCTTCTCCTCGCGGTCCTCGAGGGTCTCGGGGTCGAGGCCGAGCACGGCGGCGGCAGCATCGGGCGCCAGGCCCGGTCCGCCGTCGAGCCCGAGGCGCAGTTCCAGGACGCGACAGTCGTCTTCGTGGAGGTGGCCGAGGGCCACGAGGAGCCGGGTGTCGACCGTGTCGTCGGCCGCGTTGTGGGGGAGGCGCCGGCCGGAGGGGTTGCGCTCCACATCGCGCATCGCCCGTTCGACCCACCATCGGGCGAACGAGCTGAACGGGAGGCCGCCGGTGGGGTCGTAGCGATCGACCGCCCGGACCAGCGCGTCGTCGCCTGCCGAGAGCAGCAGGGCGGTGATCCCGGCGTTGGCCCGGTGTCGACGGGCCAGCGTGACCACCAGGGGCCGGCACGATGCGATGAGGTGCTCCCGGGCGGCATCGCTGTGGCGGACGCGGTCGCGCAGGAGCGAGACGGCCTCCAGGTCGAGCATCGGCGCGCCGGCCAGGGCGGCCAGTTCGTTCTCTGCTGCCCGACCGTCGGCCACCACCGCGGCGGCGACCAGCTCCTCTTCGTCGGAGAGCGGTGAGACGTCGGGCAGACCCTGGAGATGACGACGCAGCACCACTTCGCGTTGATCGATGGTGGTGCTGGGGCCCGACAACTTTGCCTCCGGGGGAGACCGGGCCGACGAGGAGCCCGGTTACCGTCTTACAGATGGTCGACGGTACCCGGCCCGACCCCGCAGATCGGGGATCTCCCGCGCTGCTGGTCTCGGCCTGCCTGCTCGGACGGCTCTGCAACCACCGTGGCGGTGCCAGCCCCCGCCCAGCCGTCGAAGCGCTGGCCGACGGCTTCCG
>JAAZBK010000461.1 GCA_012513855.1 Acidimicrobiales bacterium | reverse complement strand
GACCGCGTCCTCGACATGGGGGCCGGCGCGGGCCGTCACGCCTTCGAGGTCTACAAGCGCGGCGCCCACATCACCGCTCTCGACTACAGCCTCGCCGACCTCAAGGACGTGTCGGGTCTCTTCTCGGCCATGGCCGACGCCGGCGAGGTCCCCCGGAGCGCCAGCGCCGCCACGGTGAACGGCGACGGCACCCTGTTGCCGTTCCCCGACGCCACCTTCGATCGCATCATCTGCTCCGAGGTCATGGAGCACATCCCCGACGACGCCGCGGCCGCCGGCGAGCTCGCACGCGTGCTCAAGCCCGGCGGCACCCTGGCCGTCACCGTGCCCACCTGGCTGCCCGAGAAGATCTGCTGGGCTCTCAGCGAGGAGTACCACGCCCCCTTCGTCGAGGGCGGACACGTCCGGATCTTCAACGAGGCCACCCTGCGGCGCCGCTTCCGCGACGCCGGCCTCAAGCCCGGAGACGCCCACCACGCCCACGCCCTGCACTCGCCCTACTGGTGGCTGAAGTGCGCCGTGGGTCCCACCAACGACGACAACCCGCTGGTCAAGGCGTACCACAAGCTCTTGGTCTGGGACATCATGAAGGCCCCGAAGCTCACCCGCTGGAGCGAGAAGGTGCTGAACCCCGTGCTGGGCAAGAGCCTGGTGCTCTACGCCCACAAGCCCGAGGACGCTTGAGATGACAGATCTCGCCCTGCCCACCGTCGAGGGGATCATCACCGGATCCCAGGTCCAGGCCACCGTCGACGCCATCGCCGAGTGGCAGCTGCCCTCGGGCATGGTCCCGTGGGTGCCCGGCGGCCACGCCGACCCGTGGAACCACGTAGAGGCCGCCATGGCCCTCGCCATCGGTGGACGCATCGCCGAGGCCGAACACGCCTACCAGTGGCTGATCGACCTCCAGCGCCCCGACGGGGCCTGGCACCAGTACTACGTGGAGGACGGCATCGAGCAGGACAAGCTCGACGCCAACGTGGTCGCCTACATCGCCGCCGGGGTGTGGCACCACTGGCTGATCACCCAGGACAGGGGCTTCGCCGAGACGCTGTGGCCCGTGGTCGAGAAGGCCATCGACTTCGTGCTCGACCTCCAGGAGCCGCGCGGCGAGATCCTCTGGGCCCGCCACGCCGACGGCACGCCGTGGCCCTTCGCCCTCCTCACCGGCTCCTCCAGCATCTGCCACAGCCTCCGCTGCGCCATCGCGCTGGCCGAACTGCTCGGCCACGAGCGCCCCGACTGGGAGCTGTCGGTCGCCCGGCTGGCCAACACGATCCGCCACCACGAGGCCGACGCCTTCGCACCCAAGCACCGCTGGGCGATGGACTGGTACTACCCGGTCCTGTGCGGCGTGATCGTGGGCGACGACGGCCGCGACCGGCTCGCCGACCGCTTCGACACCTTCGTCGACGACGAGCGCGGCGTCCGCTGCGTGAAGGACCGCCCGTGGATCACCGTGGCCGAGACCTGCGAGTGCATGATGGCCCACCTGGCCGTCGGCGAGCGGGAGACGGCCGAGAAGCTGTTCACCTGGTCACAGCAGTACCGCGAGGACGACGGCCGCTACTGGACGGGGACCGTCTACCCCGACCTGACCCGGTTCCCCGCCGACGAGCAGTCGACCTACACCGCGGCCGCCGTGGTCCTGGCCGCCGACGCGCTGGCCGGCACCGGTCCCGCTTCGTCGTTGTTCACCGACCACGACGCCGTGCTGCCCCGGGTGCTCGACATCCCCGACGACGACCCGGCGCTGCGCTCCTGATCCGGTCGTTCAGGCCTGCGGCTGGTTCCACTCGGTCCAGCCGTGACCAGTCCGGCCGTCGGCGGCCGTGAAGCGACACCACGCCCGGGGGAACCGGGTGACCCGACCGTCGGCGGCCACCGCCTCGACCGGAGCGAACGCAACCGGCTCGACGTCCATCGCCAGGTCGTGGACCTGCCAGGTGGCCCGCTCGGGCAGACCGGCCGGGCCGAGCACCTCGGTGCGCCTCGCCTCGTCGACCTCGATCCTGGTGCCGTCGGGGCCCTGCAGGTAGCCGGTGCCGAACAGGTGCACGTCGTCGACGTCGACGGAGGTGCCGTGGAACCGGGTCCCGTCGCTGAGCCACCCTGCGGTCCAGCTCCAGGAGTACGCCCACCAGTCGCGCTCGCCCCACGAGTGGTCGCGCTGGCCCAGGCAGTCGACGTGGATCGGGCCGTCGGCCAGCATGATCTCGCCGTGGACCCGGCACGGGATCTCGTAGCGGGTGGTCCCCGGGTAGGCGTAGACCGAGCCGTCGGTCTCCCACTCCAGGTCCAGCCCGAACGGCACGCGGTCGCCGCGCAGGCCGCCGTAGACGTCGGTGGGGTCAGAGGTGGAGATGGCGAAGGCCTCGACGCCCACCGACACGTGGTCGAGCGCCGTCTCCACCGTGTAGTTGGCCCACAGCCCCTCGGTGCGGATCTCCAGGCCGCGAGCGGGCGGCCTGATCTCGTTGTCGATCACGGTGACCAGCGGACGGTCGGGTCCCACCAGGCAGGCCCAGTACCAAGCCACGCCTTGGTTGGGTTGGAGGCCCAGCCGCACGTAGCCGGCCACCCCACGGTCGGGGTCGACGAAGTCGAGGTACCAGCTCTCGCTCCACAGGGCGCCGTCGCCCTTCGGGTGGGGGTCCTCGTGGTGCGCTCCGACGTTGTCGAAGCGCACGCCCGGAGCGGCGCCGTCGGCAGGGGCGAAGGGGTCGAACGACATCCGGCGACGGTAGCGTCTCGGGCGTGACCCGGTTCCTGTCCCCCGAGTGGCTGGCCGAGCTCGATGCCGCGGTGGCCTCGCACCCCCGGCTGGCCGAGCTCACCGAAGCCGTCCGGATCGTGGTGGAGCAGCGGATCACCGGCACCGACCTTCCAGCAGCCGACCTTCCAGCGACCGAGTCCGGCGACGACCGGTCCGGCGAGACCGGTGAGGTCGTGTACCACGTGGTGCTCGACCACGGCGTCGGTTCGGTGGTAGCAGGTCCGGCCGTCGACCCCACCGTCACCTTCACCCAGGACGTCTCGGTGGCGAGGGCCATCGCCGCCGGCGAGGAATCGGCGCAGCGAGCGTTCATGAGCGGCGACCTCCGAGTTGGAGGCAACCTGCTGGACCTCACGGCCCACCAGGGCGTGCTGGTGGAGCTGGGCGACGTGTTCGCCGCCGTCCGGGCCGCCACCGACTTCGAAGCGGCTGCGGAGGGCTGAAGTGCCCGAGCTACCGGAGCTCCAGGCCCACGCCGAACGGCTGTCGGAGCAGTTCGGCGGCCGGGAGATCGCTGGCTTCCGGCCGCTCGCGTTCACCACGCTCAAGACGTTCTCGCCCGATCCCGCCCTCACCCACGGTCACACCCTCACCGGGGTGAGCCGGCGGGGCAAGTACCTGATCCTGCACACCGACCTGCTCCTCGACACCGGTGCCACCGACGAGGGCGCCAGCCCGGTCAGCTTCATCGTCCACCTCATGCAGGGTGGGCGGCTCGAGCCCGACGAGAAGCAGGCCGCCAAGCCTCGGGGCGGTCTGGCCCGCTGGACGTTCGACGACGGCCCCGCCCTCCTCCTCACCGAGCCGGGCTCCGAGCGCAAGGCCGGGGTGTGGCTGGGCGCCGGCGACCTCGGAGCCGCGCCACCCCTGTTGGACCTCGGCCCCGACGCCGACGTCGTGAGCCCCGACGACCTGGCCGGGCTCCTGGCCGGTCACCCGATGCGGCTCCACGGCTTCCTCCGCGACCAGCACATCGTGGCCGGCATCGGGCGACGGCTGGCCAACGAGATCTGCCACCGGGCCAAGCTCTCGCCGTTCGCCGGCACCGCCAAGCTCGACGCCGGCCAGATCGAGCGGCTGCACGCCGCCATCGGCTCCTGCATCGTGGACGGCCTCGCCGAGGAGCGGGAGCGGACCTCGCTGTCGAAGTCGAAGGAGCGCACCAGCGCGGTCCACAACCAGGTCGGTGAACCCTGCCCGGTCTGCGGCGACGCGGTGAGGGCGGTGGAGTACCGGGCCTACACGGTGGCCTACTGCCCCACGTGCCAGACCGGCGGCAAGGTCCTGGCCGACAACACCACCAGCAAGTTCCTCAAGTAGCTGACACCGGCTGGCGCAGGATCGTCCGCTGCTTCTCGGCCGAGGTGCGCCGGAAGTCGCTGAGGTAGATCTCGTGGTGCTTGCCCCTCAGCTCCAGGCCCCGGCTCGGGATGACGTCGTGGTGCAGGTGGTGGAGGATCTCCGCCTCCGCGTCGAACGTTCCGACGTGGAGCGTCTGCACGCACAGCCCTTCGTGCAGCGCTTCCATGCGGACGTGGTCGAGCCCAGCGGGCCCGG
>JAAZBK010000074.1 GCA_012513855.1 Acidimicrobiales bacterium | reverse complement strand
GCCCGACAGGTCCCGACGTTCGACCCCCAGGATCCCGTCTGGCGCCAGGACTTCCCGATCACCGCGGCCGGCGAGGACGAGGTGACCCGCCGTGAGTTCGTGCGGTTCCTGGTGGTGGCGTCGGGCGGGTTCGCGGCCGGCAACGTCGGCGTGGCCCTGTGGTCGTCGCTCCGGTCGATCAACGAGGGCGAGCCCCGCGAGATCGTGGCGCTCGCCGACGTGCCCGAGGGCACCGCCCACCTCTTCTCGTACCCCACCGACGCCGATCCCGCGATCCTCGTCCACCTCCCCGGCGGTGAGCTCCGGGCGTTCAGCCAGAAGTGCACGCACCTCGGGTGCGTCGTCTACTACCAGCCCGGCACCCACGACATGGAGTGCCCGTGCCACGAGGGTCACTTCGACGCCGAATCGGGCGACGTGATCAGCGGTCCGCCGCAGCGACCGCTCGGGCGGATAGACGTCGAGGTCCGCGAGGGTGTGGTGTGGGCCATCGCCAACCTGGGCGAAGGCGGATCCGGCCGCAGGCGGGGCGACGCGGGGGCCACGTCGTGAGGACGCCGGCGGCCAGCCGGCCGCTGCCGCGCCGGCCCCGGGCCAACCGCAACGTGCCGGTGGCGGTAGGTGCGTTCGTGGTGGTGCTCCTGTCGTTGCAGATGTTCCTGCTCACCGTTGGGCTCGATGCCTTCCTGGCCGACCAGGACGGCCTGGCCTGGATCACCGCCGCGTTCTCCGTCCTGCTGGCTGCCGGTTCGGCGGCGTTCTACCGATACCTCCGGTGAGCGACCGGCCCCCACGATCCCGTTCGGACGGCGGGGACGGACCAGAGACACCGGAGCCCGACGCCCGCCCGTCGCGACCTGCCGGGCCGGGCCCCATCGGCGGCAGCCTCTCCGAGCTCGTCTTCGGGTTGGCCGAGCGGGCGTCGATCCCGTCGCTGACCCGCCGCCACGACTCCACGGCCGTGCTCGGCCTCTTCGCCTTCGTCAACGGCGTGCTCTCGATCGCCCTCATGTCGATCGCCGCCCTCGTGACCGGGGCGCCCTTCATCTTTCCTTCGCTCGGGCCCACCGCCTTCCTCCTCTTCTACACACCGACCCAGCCGGCGGCGAGCCCTCGCAACACGCTCGGCGGACATGCCATCGGCGCAGCCGCGGGCTACCTGTCGCTGGTTATCTTCGGGCTCACCGAGAACGCGGCGGCGCTGGTCGAGGGGGTGGGTGCAGATCGGGTGGGCGCCGCTGCGCTCTCGCTCGGCCTCACCTCCGGCCTCATGGTCTGGGCCCGGGTGCCGCACCCACCGGCCGGTGCCACCACGCTGATCATCTCGCTCGGGATCCTGCGTGAACCCGAGGACCTGCTGGTGCTGATGCTCGCGGTGGCGCTGCTGGTGGTGCAGGCCTATGTGATCAACCACCTGGCCGGCATCGACTACCCCCGCTGGTCGCCGAGAACGACCCGAGCGCCCTCGCCTTCCTGATGCAGCGCCCGGACCCGGTCGGGTCAGGATACGTACCGGAGCAGGAAGTCGGCGGCGTCGCGGCCGATGGTGAAGGGGTCCTGGAGCGGGCCGAAGTGGGTGAGGTGGCCGTAGCTGATCAGCTCGCCGTGGGCGAGGGTCTCGCTGATCGGACCGGCCAGGTCGGCGGGACCCGGACCCGGGTCCAGCTCGCCCTTGGCCACCATCACCGGCGTGGCGATCGGGTGGATGTCCTCGATGGGGGTCTTGTCCGCGGAGTCGAAGGTGGCGGCCTCCAGATCCGGAGCGCACTTGAGGGTGACCGACCCGTCGTCGGCGTCGCGGAATCCGTGTTCCACGTAGGCCGACAGCACGTCGGCACGAAACAGCCCGAGCGGCGGGCGTCCGGCGTAGCGGTGGAGCGCCTCCATCCGTGACGGGAACGACGGCCGCCGCCGCTTGGCCGACTCGGCCAGCGGGTTGGGGACGTCGAGGGTCAGCAGCTCGCCCGGGAAGATGATGGGCTCGAACACGTAGGCGGCCGTGAGGGTGCCGGGCCGCATCAGCTCCGCGGTGAGGAGGCTGGCTCCACCCATCGAGTGGCCGACGGCGAAGATCGGGCCGCCCCCGATCGCGTCCACCACCGCCGACACGTCGCGGCCGGTTCCCTGCCAGCTCACCTTGCCGTCCTCGGCGGTGTGGTCGGCCGAGGTGGAGTCGCCGTGCGAGCGGAAGTCGATGGCCCACACCTCGAAGTGCTGCTGGAGCACCGCGGCCATGGGCCGGTATGCCTCGGCCAGGAAGCCGGTGGCGTGGGCGATCAGCAGGGGCGGTCCCTCGCCACCGAAGTGGTGGAGCTCGAGGGTGACACCGTCGGTGGAGGGAACGCGCACGGCAATGGCCTAACCGACCCGGTGGTCGTGGGCAAGACGGTCGTTTCTGGTTCGGCCGCGCAGGCTCGGATGATGCCGGGGCGCTGGGGAGCAGGAGTCGTCGTTCGGTAGGGTTCGCGCCCATGTCGCACTCCATACGGCGCGGTGTCGCCGTCGCCGCCCTCAGCGCCCTACTCCTGCTCGCCGCGTGCGGAGACGACGGTGACACGCTGACGGGGAACGTGGTCGAGGACGGCGTGGGCTGCATCGTCACGTCGGTCGATCGCCCCACCGCCGCGCCCGAGGTAGACCTCACCGCGGCCGAGGAGCTGGCCACCGCCCCGGAGCCCGAGGCTGACGACGAAGCAGACGCCGAGGACGACGCCGAGGACGGCTCCGATGCCGACTCCGACACCACCGAGGAGGGCGACGAGGCGGCTGAGGCCGATCCCGGGCCCGGGGTGGTCACCGACGACCTCGTCGAGGCGGGCGACGACGCCTGCGACGTCACCAAGGCGCGCTACCTGGTGGTCGACATGTTGGGCGTGAAGGCGTCCGACGGCACCGAGTTCGTCAACACCTACGGGCAGGAGCGGCCCGTCAACCTGCAGTTCGCTCAGGACGACATCCTCCCCGGGCTCGTGACCGGTCTGGCCGACATGAAGGTCGGTGGCCGTCGCCAGATCACCGTCCCCGCCGACCTCGCCTACGGCGCCGCCGGCCACCCGGCCCAGGGCATCGGGCCCGACGAGACGCTCGTGTTCGTGGTCGACCTGTTCGCGGTCACCGACGCTCCCGAGACGTGCAACGCGCCTCGGCCCATCGTGGAGGGGGTGCGCGACGGCAAGCCCATGTCGGTCGAGATGCCGGTGGAGCCGTGGACCGAGCTCACCACCACCGACGTGGTCGAGGGTTCCGGCGAACCGGTTGGTCGTGACGTGCTGGCGAAGGTCGAGTACCTCGGCATCGGATGCTTCTCCGGCGACCAGTTCGACTCCTCGTGGGATCGTGAGGAGGGCCTGGCGGTGGCGCTGGGCGACGCGCCCCAGACCGCCGAGTTCATGTCGGTGATTCCCGGCTGGACCGAGGGCATCGAGGGCATGAAGGTCGGTGGGGTCCGCCAGATCAACATCCCCGCCGACCTGGCGTACGGCGCCGCCGGGGGTGGCGCCGACATCGGTCCCAACGAACCGCTGATCTTCGTGGTCCAGTTGCTCGAGGTGGTCGACGACCCCGACGCCACCAGCGAGACCACCGTTCCCGCCGACGGCGATGCACCGGCCGACGATCCGGCCGACGACGCCGCCGACGACACCGCCGACGATCCGGCCGACGACGCCGCCGAGGGCGAATGATCTCGGCTCGCTCTCGCTGATGGCACAGGCCGACCCCGGCGACATCGCCCGTCTCATCGAGGCCTGCGGCGAGGAGCCAGGCAACGTCTGCCGGTTCGTCTTCGAGCGGACCGACTCGGTCGGCCTGGCCGAGGCCGCCGGCTGGATCACCGGGCCCCTGTCCCAGGTGGTGCTGGTGGTCCTGGGTGCGTGGGTGATCAACCGCATCGTCCGCCGGGTGATCCGCCGTTTCGTCCAGCGGGTGGAGGGCTCCGCCGAGTCGGGCCGGCTGCAGAAGATGCGGGCCAAGACGCCGTCGATCTTCCTCCACACGGGGGCGGTGAACATGCGGGCGGTGGCCCGGGCCCAGACCATCGGCACGGTCCTGCGCAGCGTGGCCTCGGGGATCATCTGGGGCTTCGCCGTGATCTACTCGCTCGGCGCGATCGGGCTGAACCTGGGTCCCCTCCTGGCCGGTGCGGGCGTGGCTGGCGTGGCCCTCGGCTTCGGCGCCCAGAGCATGGTGCGCGACTTCCTCGCCGGCATCTTCATGATCATCGAGGACCAGTTCGGGGTGGGCGACGTCGTCGACGTGGGTGAGGCCACCGGAACGATCGAGCTGGTCACCTTGCGGGTGACCCGGCTGCGAGACATCAACGGAACGGTCTGGTACGTGCCAAACGGGGAGATCCGCCGGGTCGGGAACATGTCCCAGCAGTGGGCTCGGGCGGTGCTCGACATCGCCGTCGCTCCCACCGCCGACCTCGACAAGGCGTCGAGGGTGATCATCGCGGCGGCCGAAGCGGTCTGGGAGCTTCCGGCGGCCAAGCCCGACGTCTTGGACAAGCCTGAGGTCCTCGGCGTCGACTACCTCGGACCCGACGCCGCGATCATCCGCATCCAGGGCAAGACGCGGCCGGGCTCGCAGTGGCGGGTGAACCGGATGTTGCGAGCGCGAATAGCCGAGGCGCTGGCCGCCGAGGGGATCGACATCCCGCCGTCGACCTACCTGATCAACCGGGGTGGCGCCTGAGCCACCGGCTGGGCGAGACTGAGCCAATGGCAGCAGGGCACGACGATCACGCGCACGACGACCACGGCCACGACGACCACGGTCATGGGCACGACGATCACGGCGCCCACGGTGACACCGGCGACGCCTGGGTGATCCCACCGATCGTGGTCGGGCTGGTCATCGGCCTGATCGTGGTGGTGGTGCTGGGCCTCGGCACCGACGTGGCCCCGTTCACCTGATCGGTCGCCGTCGGCGTCGGTCTGGCGCGTCCGGTGTGGCCGGCACCGGCCGTTCCCGTTGCTATGCCGGTTCCGGATCGGCCTCGCCGCCCTCCCACGGGCAGTGGCGGCAGCCCTGGCTGCAGCAGTAGCCGCGGTCGGCCAGGTAGTCGGCGGTGAAGACCGAGTACCCGGTGCTCGGGTCGCGATAGGTGCTCAGGCGCGAGGCCAGGGCCCGTTCGTGAGCGGCCAGGATCGCTTCACGTTCCGGGTGGCCGGGCCGGAGGCGGCTCGGATGCGGGGTCGACCGCCAGCCGGCCCGGCGCGGACCGCTGGGGCCTGCCTTCACCCTTCGGAGTCGGCCACCGGGGCCAGCACCACGTCGACCACCGGCTCGACGTCGGTGCCGTCGACGGCGACCTTCACCAGTTCGGCCACGCTGCCCGCGGCGAGCACGTCGGCCTCGGCCAGGCCGAGCGCCGTCAGCCGCTCGGCCGAATCGGTGACGGTGACGGTGGCGACCTCGGCCCGCTGGGAGACCTTGGCGTCGGACTTGGCCTTGCGGATGCGGCTCAAGACGTCGGATGCGACGGCCAGCGGAGATCCGCCGGCGGAACCGGCCCCGCCCGTGGCGATGCCGGCGGCGTCGAGCAGTTGGTCCGAGGTGGGCCAGGCGGCCTGGTGGACCGAAGGTGCGTCGAAGCCGGGGAGGGAACCGCCCTCGGGGCGGCACCACGACCAGACCTCGTCGGTGGCGTAGGGCAGGAACGGTGCGAACAGGCGCAGCAGGGTGTTGAGCGCGTGCCGGAGCGCGGCTCGCGCCGAGAGCGCCGCGGTGTCGTCCCGATAGGCGCGGGCCTTCACCAGTTCGAGGTAGTCGTCGCAGAACCGCCAGAAGAAGTCCTCCGTGCGCTGGAGGGCACGGGCGTAGTCGAAGCCGTCGAAGGCCCTGGTGGCGTCGTCGACCAGGGCGGCCAGTTCGGTGATCATCGCCTGGTCGATCGGTTCGGTGACGGCGACGTCGGCCGCCACCGGGCCGATGCCCAGGGCGAACTTCGACGCGTTCAGCACCTTGATCGCCAGGCGGCGACCGATCTTCATCTGACCGGCGTCGAACGCGGTGTCGGTTCCGGGACGGGCGCTGGCCGCCCAGTAGCGGACGGCATCGGAGCCGTGCTGCTCCAACAGGTCGGTGGGGACGACGACGTTGCCGACCGACTTCGACATCTTCTTGCGGTCGGGATCGAGGATCCAGCCCGACAGGGCAGCGTTGGCCCACGGAACGGTGTCGTGCTCGAAGTGGCTGCGGACCACGGTGGAGAACAGCCAGGTTCGGATGATCTCGTGGGCTTGGGGCCTCACGTCCATGGGGTAGGTGCGCTCGAAGAGGTCGGCGTCCTCCTCCCAGCCGCAGGCGATCTGGGGGGTGAGCGACGAGGTGGCCCAGGTGTCCATGATGTCGGGGTCGCCGCTGAAGCCCCCGGGCTGGTCGCGCTGGTCCTCGGAGTAGCCGGCCGGGACGTGTGACTGCGGATCGATGGGCAGGTCGGCCTCGGCCGGGGTGAGCGGCGCGTCGTAGTTCGGTTGTCCGTCGGCGTCGAGCGCGTACCAGAGCGGGATCGGCACGCCGAAGAAGCGCTGACGGGAGATGAGCCAGTCGCCGTTGAGGCCGCCCACCCAGTTGTCGTAGCGGTGGCGCATGTAGTCGGGGTGCCAGCTGAGCTGGGTGCCCCGCTCCAACAAGGCGGCCCGCAGATCCTCGTCCCTACCGCCGTTGCGGATGTACCACTGGCGGGTGGTGACGATCTCGAGCGGCTTGTCGCCCTTCTCGTAGAACTTGACCGGGTGGCTGATGGGCTTGGGGTCGGCCAGAAGTTCGCCGGTCTCCCGCATCAGTTCGACCATGACCTGCTGCGCCCCGCCCGAAGCCTTGCCGGCGAAGCGGTCGTAGGCGGCCTGCGCCTCCGTCGTGGTCAGCCACTCGGGGGCCTCGCGTGCGAAGCGGCCGTCCTTGCCGATGACGGCGCGGGTCTCCAGTTGGAGTTCGCGCCACCAGATGACGTCGGTGAGGTCGCCGAAGGTGCAGATCATGGCTATGCCGGTGCCCTTGTCGGGCTCGGCCAGCTTGTGGGCCTTCACCGGCACCTCGACGCCGAAGACCGGGGTCTTGACCGTCGACCCGAACAGCGATTGGTAGCGCTCGTCGTCGGGGTGGGCCACCAGGGCCACGCAGCTGACCACCAGTTCGGGACGGGTGGTGGAGATGACCACGTCGCCCTCACCGTCGGCCCGGTGGAACGCCAGGTCGTGGTAGGCGCCCTGGCGGTCGCGGTCCTCCAGTTCGGCCTGGGCCACCGCGGTCTGGAACGTGGTGTCCCACAGGCTCGGAGCCTCCGAGGAGTAGGCCTCGCCCCGGGCCAGGTTGCGCAGGAACGCCCGCTGGCTGATCCGCTGGGAGCGCTGGGAGACGGTGGTGTAGGTGAGGTCCCAGTCGACCGACAGCCCGACCTGGCGGAAGAGGTCCTCGAAGACCTGCTCATCGGTCTCGGTGAGCTTCTCGCACAGCTCGACGAAGTTGCGGCGGCTGATCGCCTCGAAGTCCTGGCGCTTCTTGGCCGGCTTCTCCGGTGGCTGGTAGCCCTCGGCGTAGGGGACGGTGGGGTCGCAGCGGACCCCGTAGAAGTTCTCCACCCGTCGCTCGGTGGGCAGGCCGTTGTCGTCCCAGCCCATGGGGTAGAAGACGGCCTTGCCCTGCATGCGCTGGTAGCGGGCCAGGGTGTCGGTGTGGGTGTAGCTGAAGATGTGGCCGACGTGGAGCGAGCCCGAGACCGTCGGCGGAGGGGTGTCGATGGAGAAGACGTCGGCGCGGGTGGCGCTGCGGTCGAAGCGGTAGGTGCCGTCGGCCTCCCAGCGGGCGCCCCAACGGGCCTCGAGCCCGTCGAGCGACGGCTTCTCGGGGATGTTCGGCAGCAGCGGCGCGTTCTGGTCACCCATGGAGGTTCAAGGTACCGGCCACCCTCGAACCGCTCCGAACCCGTTGCGGTTCGGTCGCTGGCCGTCGACCGGTCGTCCCACTGGTTCTGGTCGTGGTTCGTGGCCTGTGGGCGCGCTTTCGGTTACCAGAACGAGTTGGGGACGGGGCGGCACTGGTTGGAGAAGGGGGTCGGGTTGGTTTGGGCCAAGATTGCTGGTGTGACGACGGCGCCTGACCCATCTGCCATCCGGCTGTACGACACCCGACGCCGGGCGGTCGTGCCCTTCGAGCCGATCGAGGCCGGCAAGGTCGGCATCTACACCTGCGGCCCCACCGTCTACGGCCCCCAGCACCTGGGCAACATGCGCAGCCAGCTCCTCCCGGACCTGCTGCGCCGGGTGTTGACGGCCGCTGGCTACGAGGTCCGATTCGTCACCAACATCACCGACGTCGGCCACCTGGTGAGCGACGCCGACGAGGGGGAGGACAAGGTCGAGGCCGCGGCGGCCAGGGAGGGCAGTTCGGTCGACGAGATCATCGCTCGGTGGACCGACCAGTGGGCCACCGACCGTCGCCGGCTGGGCTGCCTCGAGCCCGACTCGATCCCCCGGGCCACCGACCACATCTCCGAGCAGATCGCCATGATCCAGACGCTGGAGGTCAAGGGCCACACCTACGTGATCGACGACGGCGTCTACTTCGACACCTCGACCTTTCCGCGCTACGCCGAGTTCGCCCACCTGGTGCTCGACGACCTGGAGGCAACCGGCCGGGTGGAGAACGTGGCCAACAAGCGCCAGCCCGCCGACTTCGCCCTCTGGAAGTTCAGTCCCGCCGACGCTCAGCGGCTGCAGGAGTGGGAGTCGCCGTGGGGCGTTGGGTTCCCGGGCTGGCACATCGAGTGCTCGGCCATGTCGGTGAAGGAGCTGGGGGAGTGCTTCGACATCCACACCGGAGGCGTCGACCACATCCGGGTCCACCACACCAACGAGGTGGCCCAGTCCGAGTGCGCGCTCGACGTCCACCCGTGGGTGTCGATCTGGATGCACAACGAGTTCCTCGACGTCGGCGGCGAGAAGGTGTCGAAGAGCAAGGGCCACGTGCTCCTCGTCGACACGCTGGTCGAAGAGGGGATCTCGCCCCTGGCCTTCCGCTACTTCTTCCTCCAGGCCCACTACCGCCAGCAGCAGCACTTCACGCTCGACCACGTCCGGGCGGCCGACACGGCCCTGCGCCGCCTCACCCACCACGCGGTGGCGGCCAGGGACGAGGTCGACGGCGACGCGTCCGCGGCCGCCGAGGCCCGGACGTCGCCCCTGCGCGAGGCCTTCTGGGGCGCGCTGGCCGACGACCTCAACGCCCCCAAGGCCCTGGCCGTGGTCTCCAACGTGGTCCGCGACGGATCGCTCACCGCCGCCGATCGCTGGAGCCTGCTGGCCGACTTCGACCGGGCCCTGGGCTTCGGCCTCGCCGAGGCCGTCGACCCCGACCGCGCCGCCGTGGTCGACGCGGGCGACGTGG
>JAAZBK010000460.1 GCA_012513855.1 Acidimicrobiales bacterium | reverse complement strand
CCGTCGACGCCGCCAAGGTCGACGAACGCGCCGAAGTTGACGATGGAGGACACGACACCCTTGCGGATCTGGCCCTTCTGCAGCTGGGTGAGGAACGTCTGGCGCACCTCGGACTGGGTCTGCTCGAGCCATGCACGGCGGGACAGGACCACGTTGTTGCGGTTCTTGTCCAGCTCGATGATCTTGGCCTCGAGGGTGCGCCCGACGTAGGGAGCCAGGTCCCGCACCCGGCGGAGCTCGACGAGCGAGGCGGGGAGGAAGCCGCGGAGGCCGATGTCGATGATGAGGCCGCCCTTGACGACCTCGATCACCGGGCCGGACACCACGCCGTCCTCTTCCTTCTTCTTCTCGATGTCTCCCCACGCACGCTCGTACTGGGCGCGCTTCTTGGAGAGGACCAGGCGACCGTCCTTGTCCTCCTTGGTGAGGACGAGCGCCTCGATGAGGTCGCCCATGCTCACCACCTCGGACGGGTCGACGTCGTTGCGGATCGACAGCTCACGGCTGGGGATCACGCCCTCGGACTTGTAGCCGATGTCGAGCAGGACCTCGTCCTTGTCGACCTTGACGACCGTGCCCTCCACGATCTGTCCGTCCTCGACGCTGACCAGCGTGCCGGAGATGGCTTCCTCGAAGCTGACCTCGAGGTCGTTGGCGGTGATCTGACGGGGGACGTACTCCTCGCCGTCGGCGGGGGGCGTGATGGTCGACTGGTCGGACAAGGGAATCTCTTCTCGGTGGACAGGACGTCGAGGGATGCAGGACGGTCTTAGGCGGATGGGACTCCGGGCGCGAGTGCGCGCGGAGACAGCAACGCTACACACCCACCGCGCCCGGCTCCACAAGCGGGCTCAGGCGACAGCCGGCTCAGGCCGGCCGGCGGGCCACCACCAGGAACTCCTCGTGGTCCAGGTCGGGCACCCTGGCCGCGTACTCCCCCGGCCGCACCGACCACAGGTCCTCCACCTCGAGACCCGCTCGGGCGGCGAGCAGGCGCAGCTCGCGAGGCGTGAAGCACGTGGTCCAGAGGTCGACCTCAGCGTCGGTGCCGGATTCGTCCTTGATGACGGTGCGCTCGTGGTTCACGCCCCGCTCCGCGTCGAAGCTCCCCACCTCGGGATCGAGCCAGCGCACCTGGAAGTAGGCGCTGAAGGCGCTGAGGGCAACCGCTCCCCCCGGCCGAACCGCCCGCGCCATGCCCTCGAGCACGGTGGCGTCGGGGTCCAGCACCTCGTCGGGAACCGCACCGCCACCGGCCAGGCCGAACGCGCCCTGGCAGAGCGAGATCGCGGCGTCGAACTCGCCATCGAAGGCGAGGTTCCGGGCGTCGAGCCTCTCGAAGGTGACGCCGTCGGGAGCCTCGGCCCGAGCGAGCGCCACGAACCGCTCGCTGATGTCGACGCCGTGCACGTCGATCCCCCGACGCCCGAGTGCGTGGGCGTGCCGACCGGGACCGCAGCCGACGTCGAGCACCCGCTGCCCCGGTTGCAGCCCGAGCCGGTCGACCAGGAAGTCGACCTCCTGCTCGGTTCCCTTGGTGAAGGAGTAGCGCAGGTACGCCCCGCCGAGGTGGTCGGCCAGGTCCTCGAACCAGTGGTCCCGGGGAGCAGGGAGGTCGGTCAGCGCTTGTCGCAGTTCTCGTTCACGGCAAGGGCGATCTGGTTCGAGTCGTAGGCCAGATCGGTGCGGGCCGCGGTGTTGAAGGCCACGGCGAGCGTGAGATCGTCGGCCCCGGGCGTCACCGAATCGAGGAGGTTGGTGTAGATGATCCCGTAGCGCTCCAGCGGACCGCCGATCCGGGGAGGCGCGGTTTCCTTCATGGTGGCGAGGTCGGCCTTGAACTTGTCTCGGCCGGCGAGCATGACGTCGCGGATCGGTCCGAGCGACTCGACGTCGGCTGCCTCGAACAGCTCCATCTCGAAGTCGATGAGAGACAACGCCGCCTTGCAGAACTCCCGCTTGTCACGGGGAACGTCGAGCGGGTCACCGTCGAAGGTGGTGGTGGTCCCCAGGTCCTCGTCGCCCGAGATGGCCCCGACCACGTCGCACGGAGGAAGGGTTGCGTCGGTGTCACCGGCGGTGGAGGCCTCACCCTGACCGATGGCACCCACCCCGATTCCAGAGTCGGGGTCGCACGGTTCGGTGGTGGTGGTGGTCGAGGACGAGGACTCCTCTTCGCCGCCGTCGAGCGCCACGGTGGTGCTCGGGCTGTCGTCGGAGTTGGTGACCATGTAGCCGACCAGCAGGACCACGGCCAGGCCTGCGATCACCAGAGCGATGATGGCCGACGGCTTCAGCGGACCGTCGCTGGAACCCTGGGCGTCCATCTGGGTGAGGACCTCGGGCTGCGGCGTGGCTTGCCTCGCCCGACCCCTTCCGTACACCTCGCGCAGCTGCTCCACCTGCTCGGGCGTGAGCTGGGCGGTGGTGTCGACGTTCATCCCGAGGGCGTGCGCCCGGTCGAGCAGCGCGGTGGACCGCACGCCCAACTCGAGGGCCAACTCGTACAGGTACACCCGATCCTCCCAACCGCAGCT
>JAAZBK010000003.1 GCA_012513855.1 Acidimicrobiales bacterium | reverse complement strand
GCCTCGGGGATCTGGTCGGCGGGCCGGTTGTCGTTGGGGTCCTTGGGAGCCCAGATGCGGCCGTCGTTGCGCAGCGACTCCGACATGAGCGTGAGCTTCGACTGGAAGTCGTCGCTCTGGGGGATGCACGTCGGGTGGATCTGGGTGTAGCAGGGGTTGGCGAACGCCGCGCCCCGGCGATGGGCCCGCCACGCCGCCGTGACGTTGCAGTTCATGGCGTTCGTCGACAGGAAGAACACGTTGGAGTAGCCGCCGGTGGCCAGCACCACGGCGTGGGCGGAGTGGCTGGTGACCTCGCCGGTGAGCAGGTCTCGTACCACGATGCCGGCGGCCTTGCCGTCGACCACCACCACGTCGATGAGCTCGGTGCGGTTCACCAGCTCGACGTTGCCGAGCCCGACCTGGCGGGCCAACTGGGAGTAGACGCCCAGCAGGAGCTGCTGGCCGGTCTGGCCCCGGGCGTAGAAGGTGCGGCTCACCTGGGCGCCGCCGAAGGAGCGGTTGTCGAGCAGGCCGCCGTACTCGCGGGCGAACGGAACGCCCTGGGCGGTGGCCTGGTCGATGATGTTCACCGACTCCTCGGCCAGGCGGTACACGTTGGCCTCGCGGGAGCGGAAGTCGCCGCCCTTCACGGTGTCGTAGAAGAGGCGGTAGACCGAGTCGCCGTCGCCCTTGTAGTTCTTGGCGGCGTTGATGCCGCCCTGGGCGGCGATCGAGTGGGCCCGGCGGGGCGAGTCGTGGAAGGTGAAGGCCTTCACGTTGTAGCCCTGCTCGCCCAGCGTGGCGGCCGCGGCGCCACCGGCCAGGCCGGTGCCCACCACGATGACGTCGTACTTGCGGCGGTTGGCCGGGTTCACGAGCTTGCGGTCGAACTTGTAGTTCGTCCACTTCTCGGCGATGGGGCCGTCGGGGATCTTGGAATCGAGTTGCACGATCTCTCTCGTTCTTTCTCAGCCGGCGATCAGATGTCGACGATGCCGGCGAGGACGGCGATCGGGAACGACACGTTCCCGATGACGACGATGGCGGCGAACGCGGTGGCGAAGGCCCGGCGAGCACCGTTGAACTTGGGGTTGTTCCAACCCATCGACTGGAAGAGGCTCCAGGCTCCGTGGAACAGGTGAACGCCCAGAGCCAGGTTGGCGACGATGTAGAGGATGGCCACCGGGACCCGGCTGAGGCTGCCGACCACGTTCTCGTAGGCGTCGCCCCGCACGTAGTGGAAGCCGGTGCCGGTGAACGTGAGGTCGAACAGGTGCCAGATCAAGAAGAGCAGGAAGATCACGCCGGTGAAGCGCATGGTCCGGCCGGCGAAGTCGACCGCCACGTAGTCGCGCTTGGACTGGTACTTGATGTTCGACCGCTTGTTCATCATCGTCAGCGAGTAGGCCGCGTGGATGTGCAGCACGAACGCCACGATGAGCCCGAGGCGGAGGCCCCAGAGCGCCCACGTTCGCGGCAGCAGCGGCACGGCCAGTTCCCGGAGGAAGTGTCCGTAGTGGTTGAAGTCCTCGGGTCCGAGGTACATCTTCAGGTTCCCGAACATGTGGGCGAAGACGAAGCCCATGATCATGATCCCGGTGATCGCCATGACGTACTTCTTGCCAAGGGCGGACCGGTAGAACTCGATCGGGAACGGGGCGGGGCGCTTGGCCCGTGCGTTCGGGCGAACCGAACGACGGGCGACCGTTGTCGTAGCCATCGCGGTCGAACTTACCCCTGCACACGACCTTCACATGAAACCGGGACCTGTGCGGGTCCCGGCAGGCGGCCGATGCCTGAGGACCCGTCAGCCCGCTGGGCCTAGAGGACCGAGTCGTCGACCCAGTAGCCGTGGAAGCCGAAGGGGACCCTGACCGGAAGAGCGACCTCGGCGACGGGTCCTTTGGCCACGTCGAGCGCGTCGAAGATCCCGAGCGACGACCGGTCGGTGGTGCGGTCCCAGATGTAGGTGAGAACCCAGCCTTCGCCCTCGTGGGTGGCTCCGTCGGCCGATGGGTCGGCCGGCACGAAGAAGCCTTCGCCCGCTCGCAGGTTCGCGCCCGGATCCCAGTTGTCCTCGGCCCCGGTCTGCAGGTCGACGTGGCACACGCCCAACAGTTCGAAGCCGTGCTCATCGTCGGCGGTGGTGGTGGCGCACCAGCCGTGGCGGCTCGGCCGACCGGTCAGGCGCCGGTCGTGGGTGGGCAGGTCGAGCGGCCGGTCGTACAGGCGCTTCTCGCTGAAGGTGAGCTCCGGGCCGGCGGTGTCGATGCGCCACTCGGTGAGGAACGCGTCGACCAGGTCGCCGCGCTTGCCGAACGCCTCCTCCAGGCGGTGCACGTAGACCACGATGTCGTCGCCGTCACGGTGGGCGTTGAGCCCGTGGAACACGAAGCACTGCGGGATGTCGACGAAGCGCATCTGGTCGGCCGTGCCACCCAGGGGCATGATCCCGACGCGGGAGGTACCGGTGGGGTCCCACGTGAACGGCACCTCGGGGTAGAGGTTCTCTGGGTTGGTGCCGAACACCACCGGACCGAACCAGAAGATGGCGTCCTGGTCGGTGATGGCGAAGTCGTGCATCATCGTGGCCTGGTCGACGGCGAGGACGCTGCTGGTCTCCATGGCCCCGTCGGCGGCCACGGAGTAGATGCTCACCTTGGGGTCGAGGAACTCGTAGCCGAAGAAGTGCATCTTGCCGGTGACCGGGTCGACCTTGGGGTGAGCGGTCATGGTGGCACCGAGGGCGCCGCCGAAGTCCCACGATCCGACGGTGGACAGATCTGTCGGGTCGAGTTGGAACGGCCAGCCCACCTCACCGGTGGTGAGGAGCTTGCCGGCGTGGTGGATCACCGCCACGTTGCTCTGGTTGTTCTCCTTGCCGGGGACGCCCCCGAAGCTGAGGAGGTCCTTGCCCGCCTCCCGCAGCGGCGTGGCGACGTAGCGGTTGCGGTACCAGGAGGCCTTGCCGGACTCGATGCGGACGCCGTGGATCATCCCGTCGCCCAGGAACCAGTGGAGCGAGTCGTCGGTGGTCGCGTTGGAGCCGTTGCGGACGAAGAGACCCGACAGCTCCGGCGGGATGGATCCGATCACCTCCAGTTCGGTGACGGTCTCCTCGGTGGTCACACCCCGGAAGTTGCCCTGCACCCAGTACGGCTTCGACGGGTCGAACGGCGTGGGGGCCACGGTCGACGGGGGAGCGGTCGATGCCGTGGTGGTGGAGGTGGTCGCGCTCGAAGACGACGCGGAGTCGTCGGCGCACCCGGTGAGGATTGACGGCCCCCCGATGGCGAGCGCTCCGGCGCCGAAGCCGAGGGCGCGCAGGAGGTCTCGGCGAGAGGTGGACGGCGGCTGGTTCATCGGTTCCCCTGGTGTCGGACTAGTTCCCCCGGTGACGCTTCCCGGCGGCTGGCCGACGCGAAGCGTGCGCGGAACTATGCCACGCGGTGAACACCGTTTAGGTCCTGGTCGGCCGGGTGGTTGGGCACCGGGCGCGAACCACGGGCACGGTCCGTGACGGATCGGTACCCTGAGCCTCACCCGCAGACGGTCGTCGCCACCTCGGAGGTGCGCATGACGTTTTCCACGGAGAAGCTCCGCAACGTGGCCCTGGTCGGCCACAGCGGCTCGGGCAAGACCACGCTCGCGGAGGCGCTGCTCCACGCGGCACGGGTGGTGAACAGACCGGGCCGGGTCGAAGACGGCAACACCGTGAGCGACCACGACCCGGCGGAGAAGGCGCGCGGCTCGTCGATCTCGCTCTCGGTCATGCCGTTCGAGTGGAAGGGCCACAAGGTCAACCTGATCGACACCCCCGGCGAACCCGACTTCGCCGGCGAGGTCCACGCGGCGCTGCGGGCGGCAGACCTGGCGCTGTTCGTGGTGTCGGCGGTCGACGGCGTGGAGGTCGGCACCGAGGCGGCATGGAGGCTGGCGGCCGAGCTCGACCTCCCCCGCATGGTGTTCGTCAACAAGCTCGATCGGGAGCGCGCCGACTTCGCCCGCACGCTGGAGGACCTGCGGGACCGGTTCGGTTCCGGCATCGCTCCCCTCGAGCTGCCGGTGGGGGCCGAGGCCGACTTCGTGGGAGTGGCCGACCTCCTCTCCGACACCGCGTGGATCTACGGCGACGGCATCAGCACCCACACCGACGTGCCCGACCACATGGAGGCCGAGGAGCACCGGGTCCACGACAACCTGGTCGAGGGCATCGTGGTGGCCGACGACGACCTCATGGCCCGCTACCTCGACGGCGATGTGCCTTCGGTGGAGGAGCTGGAGCGGACCATGGCCATCGGCGTCGACGACGCCACGGTGTTCCCCGTGGTCTGCGGATCGGCGCTCAAGGAGGTGGCCGTGGACCGGCTGGCCGACTTCATCTGCGAGATCGGCCCCTCGCCACTGGATCGGCCGCCGGTGCCGGTCGCCGCGGGCCGGGCAGGTGACAACGGCGGAGAGGTCACGATCGGCGTCGAGCCGGACAGCAGCGGCGACGCGCTCGCGTTCGTCTTCAAGTCGATGGCCGACCAGTTCGTGGGGCACGTGTCGATCTTCAAGGTGCTGTCCGGCACGGTTCGGGCCGACGACCACCTCGTCAACAGCCGAACCGCCACCGACGAGCGGATGCACGGGATCTTCGCCCTCTGCGGTGCCGAGCACACGGCTGTAGGTGAGGTGGTGGCCGGAGACATCGCCGCGGTGGCCAAGCTCTCGTCGGTTGCCACCGGAGACACGCTCGCGGTGCGTGGCCGTCCGGTTCGAGCCGAGGGCGTGGACCTGCCCGAGCCGCTGCTCGGCGTGGCCATCCGCGGTCGCACCCAGGCCGACGACGACAAGCTGGCCGACGCCGTCCACCGGTTGCTCGACGAGGACCCCGGCCTTCGGGTGGTGCGCCACGACGACACCGGCCAGACCGTGCTCTACGGCGTGGGCGAGGCCCACCTGGGAGTCGCCCTGGATCGGCTCGAGCGTCGCTTCTCGGTCGACGTCGACACCGAGCCGGTGCGGACCGGATACCGCGAGACCATCACCAGGTCCACCGAGGCCGAGGGCCGCCACAAGAAGCAGTCCGGCGGGCACGGCCAGTTCGCGGTGTGCTCGATACGGGTGCAACCGGCCGAGCGGGGCACCGGCTTCCGCTTCTCCAGCAAGGTCGTGGGCGGCGCCATCTCCAAGGGCTACGTACCGGCGGTGGAGAAGGGGATCGACGAGGCCATGGCGTCTGGTGGCGTGCACGGCTTCCCGGTGGTCGACGTGGCGGTCGAGCTGCTCGACGGCAAGGAGCACTCGGTCGACTCCTCCGAAGCGGCGTTCAAGGCCGCCGGCCGCCTCGCCATCCGAGCCGCGCTGGCCGACGCGTCATCGGTGGTGCTGGAGCCGATCGACCAGGTCGTGGTGACGGTCCCGTCGGAGGCGCAGGGCGACGTGCTGGGCGACCTCAACGCCCGTCGCGGTCGGGTCCAGAGCACCGAGCCGGCTGCCGACGGCGAGCACGAGATCGTGGCGCTCGTCCCCCACGCCGAGCTCACCCGCTATCCGGTGGAGCTGCGCTCGATAACCGGTGGCCGTGGCCGATACACGGTGCGGCACGACCACTACGACGTACTGCCCGCCCACCTGGTCGACCAGGCGGTGTCGGGCTCAGCGCTGGCGAACGACGACGTGGCTCGCGTCGGTGCGGGTCACTGAGCCGTCGGGCAGGTCGAAGCCCCGCATCTCCAGTTCCAGGGTGATCGGGCCCGGGGCGTCGGGTACCTCGATCTGGAGGGTGCCCACGCGCTGGACGGCGTCGGCGTCGATGTCGCCGCCGAACCGCCACCGGTGCTCACCGCCCGCCCAGGCGAGCCGGGCGTTCACCTCGATGTCCTGCATCGGGGTGCGGAGGTCGCTCACCACGTGGACGTCGAGGGCGATCGTCTCGCCCACGCCGAGTTCGGCCGGAAGCCGGTCGGCCACCACGATCACCGGCCGGCACGCCTCGCGCAGCACCTCGTAGGCGAGCTTCGGGTTTCGTTCGTGGTCGAGCACCGACCCCGACACCGCGGGGTGCCCGTCGGCGAAGCAGAAGTGGGCGAACCCGCCGGTGGGGCGGTACTTGAGGCGACGTAGCGTCTCGACGTGATGGCGGATGACCGTGGCCTGGTACTGCTGGGACGCGGTTCGCCAGGAGTCGAACGACGGGTGGTCGACGGGGGGAACCCAGCGGTCGAACTGCTCCTTCTGCATGGCGTGGCGGGAGGTCAGCCGGTCCCATGGGAGGTCGGGCCAGCGCTCGGGCTCGCAGAACCCGGCGCTCTCGGGCACCGACTGGGTTCCGAACTCGCTCACGAAGCGCACCACCCGAGGCATCAGTCGGGCGAAGCCTGGGAGGTCCCGTTCCTCGCCGTGGTGCCAGCCGAAGTAGAGGTGGCTGTCGGTTCCGTCGAGCTGGGGCGGGTGGGGGAGGACCCCCGAGTGCGGGATGACCGGCCGGCTGCCGTCGGCCTTGTCGATCGCCCGCTTCACCGAGCGGTCGAGGATCGACCTGTTCCACGACGGCAGCTCCTGGGCGGTGAGGTACCGGGCGGCCTTGGACGGTTTGGCCGGTTTGGCCGGCTTCGCCGTCGGGTCGCGGGGGGTGCCGTTGCGGCCTTCGACGTTGAACGGCTCGTTGTGGGCGCACCAGATGGCCACCGACGGGTGGTGGCCGAGCAGGTCGACCATCTCGCGGGCCTGGCGCTGCGCCTGCTTGCGGATGCTGCGCGAGTACGACCACTGCAGGGGGAAGTCCTGCCACAGCAACAGGCCGGCCTCGTCGGCCGCGTCGTAGAGCTCGGGGCGCGACACGTGGGCGTGGACGCGGAGGAGGTCGAGGTTCGCGGCCTTGGCCAGGGCGACGTCTTCCACGAACGACTCGGGCGTGGCTTCCGCCAGCGCCATCAGGTTCGGGCCCTGGTTGGAGCCCTTCAGGAACATGCGCTCGCCGTTCACGTGCAGCACCCACGCCCGGAGGCTGACCTGGCGCAGGCCGATGCGACGGCAGACGCGATGGCTGACGGGGATGCCGGCGGGCAGCTCGTGGCTCTCGGGGTCTGGGTGGACCGTGACCTCGACCACCACGTCGTGCATCGGTTGAGAGCCCAGCGCGTGGGGCCACCACAGCTCGGGATCGTCGATCCGCAGCTGCCACTCCACCTGGTTCTCGCCGGCGGCCACCCGTCGCTGGTCGACCAGCTCGACCTCGCCCACCGTCGATCGCAGCGTGATCTCACCGCCGTCGGCCGCATCCAGCACGGCGCGGAACTTCACGGTGGCCCGCGTCTCGTTGGCCTCGCTGCACACCACGCGCAGGTGTCGGATGCGAACAGGGCCGGTGCGGTCCAGGGTCACCGGTCGCCAGATGCCCCCCGGGTTCCAGGTGGGGTCGAGCCCGTTCCAGTCCTGGAAGGCCCCGGTGATGTTGCGCTTGGCGGATCGGTCGGACTCCGGGCGACAGGTGAGCTCGATGCCCAGCGTGTGCTCGCCCCCCTCGTGCAGCTCGCCGCGCAGGGCGTCGGTGACCTCGAACGTGTGGGGGAAGAAGTAGCCCTCGGTGTCGCCCACGTAGGTGCCGTCGAGCCAGACGTCGCCCTGGTAGAAGGTGCCCTCGAAGTTGAGCCACAGCCTGTCAGCTGTCCCGGCCCCGGTCTCGGGCTCGGTCGACGACCGTGGCGGCGGGGGCGCGATGCGGGTCCGGTAGAGGAGCGGACCGTCGGAGTCGGCGAACGCCGGGTTCGATCGCCAGTGCCCGGGCACCTCGATCGGGTGCCACTCCACCGGCGCGCCCTGCTCAGCCGTCGAGCCGTCGGGGCCGAGCCAGGTTCGGCGTGACGTCTCGGTTGCGAGCGTGGCCTCCCACGGGCCGGTCAACTCCATCGTCGGGACGCTACCGGCAGCGGACGGGGTGGGTGCGTGGTCAGCCCGCGAACAGCTCCGGGTTCGCCTCTGCCTCGAGCGCCTCCCGGTCGCCTTCGAGCACGAAGCCGGACTCGATGGCGGCGTCGACCGCTGCCTGGTACTCGGACAGGTAGGTGTCGGCATCGGGATAGAGCTCGGCGAGCCGGTCGGCGGGGATGTCGATCGACGACCCCATCAGCAGGCACGCCACCCCCGAGTCGGGAGCGACCTCTCCGGAGAAGACCCGGATCGGTACGTCGACGGCCGGGGTGCGGATGCCCCCGGCGATGATGCCGTCGTCGTCTCGCACGTAGGTGGGCGTGCCGCTCGAGTCGTCGATCTCGAAGCGGTCGGCGATCGGCGGGGCCTCCCCGCCGCGGGCCCAGGTGTTGAGGTGGTGCAGTGCGGCCCGAAGCACGTAGTGGGTGGGCCCGTCGTTGATCTCGACCGGGCAGAGGCCATCCGCGAGCGGGCCGACCAGCCGCTTGTCGGCGTGGGCGCCGCCGGCGACCTCCCACAGCCGGATGGTGTCGCCGTCGTCCTGGCGGGCGGGCAGGTAGTTGAGGAGGCCGAGCGTGTCGGACTCGGTCTGGACGATGATCGAGGGAACCTCGAGGTCGGTGCGGATGATGGTGGGGGTGCCGGCGATGGCGTCGGCGATCCCGACCCCTGCATCGGGCCCGCCCAACGGCAGGGCCGCGCCGCCACGGCTGTGGATGAAGAAGGCGTCGAACTCCTGGGTGAGGGGCTGCACGCCGTTGGCGTAGGTGGTGAGGGCGAAGGCCGATTGCGACTCGCCGGCGGCGATGATCGCTTCGGGGTCGAGGTCGCCGAGCAGCCCTTCGTCGTCGCCTGTTCGGATCAGGCGGGAGACCTGGGTGTAGATGTCGTAGGCGTAAGCGTCGCCGGGGTGGTCGAGGTCGCCGTAGCGCTCCGGGTCGAGCACCTTGAGGCCCTTGCCGGCCAGTCCGTCGGTGCCCTCGATGCCCACCGCCACCGGGCCGCCCTCGACGCCGATGTGCTGCACCGACACGCCGACCCACGCGTAGCCGCTGCGCAGGATCTCGTCGGCCAGGTACACGTAGTCGGGGTTGGCGTCGATGCCGCCCGAGACGTTCATCCACTCGACCACGACGGTGCCGTTGAAGTCGGCGGCGTCGGCCGGACGGCGGACCGCCACGCGGGTGCGGTAGGGGGCGGAGTCGCCCTCGGCGAGGTTGAACTCTCCGTTGGCCGGCAGGTCGGTCTCGGGGTCCTCGGCCACGTAGCGGACCGCTGTGCCCTCGACCGCGAACTCGTGCTCGACGAAGCCGTGGCCCTCGAGGTCGGTCTCGTTCAGGTCGGTCAGCATCGGTGCGCCACCGGCGGTCAGCTCACCGACCAGCGCCGCCGCGGGCTCGTCGGGACGGTCGCGCTCGGCGGGCCGGCCCAGCTCTCCACCGGTCACGTCGGTGTCTCCGGTCTCGCTGCCGTTGGTCCCGCTGTCGTTGGCGGGTGCGGTGGTGGTTCCGCCGCCGGCACCGTCGTCGCCGTCGTCGTCGGACGAGCAGCCCACTGTGCCGAGCACCAGCACGGCCGCCAGCGCGCCGAGGACCAGAGGTCCGGGCCGCCGCCGGGCGCGATCGAGGTGGATGTTCCGTCGTTGTCCCCTGATGATCACGAGCGGCGACAGTAACGCCGCCCGAGATCGCGTGTGCCGGATTCCGAGAACGCGGTTCGCCCAGTGGGACGGGGTTCAGGCGCCGAGGGATCCGCGGCATGAGCCAGTTGCCGCGCCCGCGGGCGCGCCGGTGGTGGTGGCTCCGAGCGATCGGGCGGGCTGTCGCGCCTGCGGGCGCGCGGGTGGTGGTGGTTCCGAGGGAGCGGGCGGGCTGTCGCGCCTGCGGGCGCGCGGGCGGTGGTGGTTCCGAGGGAGCGGTTGGGTTTGTCGCGCCCGCGGGCGCGCCGGAGGTGGTTCCGAGGGAAGCGGGCCGTTGTCGTTTCGTCCAACGTTGCAGCGACTTTTCACCGGGCCACCGCTAGGTGACGACCTCGCCGGGCGTCGTCCACCGGATGCGCCACCGGGCGTGACCGCCCAGCGGGATGCGATCGCGTGGGCATTCGGCCGTCTCGTTGCCGGTGGTCTGCCCACACGATTCGTTGGCCCGGACCCCCGCCTGATCGCGTGGGCACACGACGATCTGGTCACCCGTGGCCTGCCCGCGCGATGGTCAACGACGGGTTCGGGCACGAGGAGCCCTGGCGCGGTCGAACGCCGAGGCGACGTACGCTGCCAGCCAAGGCCCGGGTGGCGGAACTGGCAGACGCGGAGGGCTTAAACCCCTCCGGAGGGAAACCTCCGTGCGGGTTCGATCCCCGCCCCGGGCACCACCTGACCAGCAGTTATACCTGCACCCCGCTCCGCCGGCATCGCCGTCTCAGGCGGTCAGGGACGCGTGGAGGGAGCGGACGACTTCGCGCACGTACCACGGGGCGTGGTTGACGAAGGCCTCGATGTCGTGGGCGCCCATCAGGTAGCGAGGCTCGTAGCGGCGCTCGACGCGGACCTGGTGGGCCGGCACGACGTGGCCGGTGGGGTGGTCGTCGTCGACCACGCGTCGGGCGGGGACGTAGACCTGCTCGACCACGATGTGGGGGCTGACCTCGCGGATGCGGCGGTTGAGGTCGCCGTGGCGGCCCTCAG
>JAAZBK010000459.1 GCA_012513855.1 Acidimicrobiales bacterium | reverse complement strand
GTCTCGCTCGGCTGCAACGACCGCCCGACGCCTCGGTGATCGACGGCGAGCACCCGGTAGCCAGCTGCGGCGAGCGCTGGAACCTGGTGCCGCCACGAGTACGCGAGCTCCGGGAACCCGTGCACCATGAGCACCGCAGGACCGTCGGCCGGACCCGCCTCCAGGACGTGGATCTCGCCGCCGTCGACCTCCACCTGACGCTCGACCGAGGGCACGCCATCGTCCCCTGACGTGGCCGGCTCGATCTGTCCGTAGACGTGTTCCAGCAGCTCGGCGCGAGACGGTCCGGGAACGGGGGGCACGTCGAACGCTCCCGGGATCGAAGCCTTCTCCATGACCCGTTCCACCAGCTCGGCATCGCCGAGCAACTGCTCCGGGGTCTCGATGAGGTTGACGTAGCGGGCGAGGGCTCGGCCGAGCACCGGATCGTCGGAGCCGAGCACGAACGCCGCTCCGACCAGCTTCGACCCGTCGAGCGCCGGTCCGGACCAAGCCGCCTCAGCGGCCTCGGCGTCGACCTCGAGCACCTCCATCAGTCGGGCGTTCTCGTACCACGGCAGCACCTCACGCTGGCACGCTGCCTCGTATGCGACGGCCCGCGCTACGGGATCGTGCGGGTGAGCGAGAGCGGCGTCTGCCAGGAGCACCGCCTGCAACGCGGCCAGGGAGGAACCCCGGCCCAGGATCGGGTTGGTGGTGGTGTGAGCGTCGCCGACGGCGTGGAATCCGATCACGCTCGGCTGACCGTCGGCGTCGGTGAACTGGCGTCGACGGTTGAACAGCCCGGCCATCGGCCGGACGTCACCGATGGGTTCCAACGGGGCGGCATCGGGACCGAAGAACTGGTCGAGCGTGGGGATGAGACGGCACGCGGCCTCGAACCGGCTCTCGTCGGAGAGAGCACGACGCAACTCGTCGTCCGAAGCCCGGACGGCCAAGGTCACCGACAGGGACCCGCCGTCTCCGGGGATCCCGAGGATCTTGAGGTAGGGAAGGTGGCCGAACAGGCGCGGCTCCCAAGACGAGTCGGGGTCGCTGCGCCGGTACCACCGCGTCAGGTAGATCAGGTCGCTCTCGTGGACCTCCTCGCGACATTCGGCACCGATCGCGTGCAGCCACCCCGGTACGCCGGCGCGTGAGCCAGGTGCCGCCACCACCATGCCGGCCGGAACGGTTCGGCCGTCGTCCAGCCGGACGCCGTCGACGACCGGGCGACCGTCCTCACCCGGCGACGCGGCCAGCCCGACCACTCGATGACCGCTCAGGACGCTCACGCCAGGCGACGACGTGGCGTGACGGCGGAGGACCCACTCGAACGTCGACCGCCGCACGACCAGCACCCTGAGGTCGTCGTCGCCGGGCCGTTCGTCTTCGAGCGCATCGGTCATCGAGATGGTCGATCCGCCCACGGACTCGAGGTCGGCGAGCACCTCGGGGAAGCGTTCGCGCAGGAGGAGGATGATGCGAGCGAGGAACCCGTGGGTCTGGAGCGCCTGGGGGACGCCTCTACGGGGAGCGGTGAACGCCTCCTCGGGATCGCGCGCGTCGGCTATCTCGTCGCGCTCGATGATGGTCACGGCGGAACCAGCCCGGCTGAAGGCCAGGGCAGCGATCAGACCACCGATGCCTCCACCCACGATGACCACGCGGTCAGAGGCGGCTCGAGAAGCCGCGCTGTCGACGGCCCCGACCTGCTCGCCGACGCCTCTCACCTTGGGCCGTCGTCGTCGCAGCATGGCTGCGGACCATAGGTGATCGGCACAGACCTCGGACAGGCCGAGGGCTGGTCAGCTGAAGGTCGGATCTATCGCCCAGGCGACCGGCAGCTGAGCCACGGCAGCGGCCGGGATCGAGCCCGGCACGTCGAGGTGCGCCATGGCCACGTCGAGCACCTCGTTGTGCGGGTCTTCCATGAGCTCCAGCGAGAAGGTGTAGGGCCCCGGGAACATCGGGTACCCGTCCACGTGGCCGCGCAGGGTCCACGTGCCCTCCTCCCGGAGCATGTCGGGGGGAACCGGCACGTCGAGGATCTGGGGGAGATCGGCTTCCACCGGCATGTTCCCCTGGGTGTGCGCCGCCACCAGTTCGGCGGTGGGTCGCAGCACGAGTCGCAGTCGCCCTCGGGGCATCGGCCGTTCGACCTCGATCACCGCCTCGAGGTCGAACGGCTCGGACGGGTTCACCTCCCGCGGCCGGACCTTCAGCTCCCGCAAGCGCACCGGGACCTTGCCCAGCCCGGCGTGGACGATGGCCATCCGGCCGCCGTAGTCGAGCACCACCTTCTCGGGCTCGTCGTCGGCGACCAGGCGGCCGCGGTCCAGCCGCATCACCCGGTTGCAGAGGTGGGCGACGGCCGCGAGGTTGTGCGAGACGATCAGGGTGGTGACGCCGTCGAGGATGAGGTTCTCGAGCCGCTCCAGGCTGTAGCGCTGGAAGTCGATGTCGCCCACGGCGAGCACCTCGTCGACCAGGATCACGTCGGCGTCGACGTGGGTGGCGATGGAGAACCCGAGCCGGGCGAGCATCCCCGACGAGTAGCGCTTGACCGGCGTATCGATGGCCCGGCTGATGCCCGCGAAGTCGATGATGTCGTCTTCGCGGCGCTTCATCTCCGCTGCCGACATGCCCATCAGCGCACCGGTGAAGATCAGGTTCTCGCGGCCGGTGAGGTCGTCGTGGAAGCCGACACCCAGCTCGATGATGGATGCGATCCGTCCCCGGGTCCGCACCTCGCCCGAGGTGGGCGCCACCACGCCCGCGATCAGCTTGAGCAAGGTGGACTTGCCCGTGCCGTTGTTGCCGATGATGCCCACCGACTCGCTCTGGCGGATCGTGAGGTTCAGGTGGTCGATGGCGGTGACGGTGGGGACGTTCGTGCCGGGATCGTGGGGTATCCACGGTATGGCCGCGCGGATGTTGGAGCGCTCCACCCCGAGGCGGTAGCGCTTCACCACGTCGTCGAAGACGATGACCTCGTCGTTGGCGCTCATCAGGCCACGTCCACCATGCGGCGTTCGACCGATCGCAGGTACCACAGCGCCCCGGCCAGGAAGGCCGACCCGATCACCAGGTGGAAGCCGAGGAGCTCCCAGTTCGGCCAGACGTGGCTGAGGAGCGAAGCTCGGGTGTTGGTCACGACGGCACCGAACGGGTTGACCGCGTTGATCCAGCGGAGGTGCTCGGGGACGGCCTTCTCCGGGTACATCACCGGCGTGGCGATGAAGAGGAGGCGCAGGCCGAGCCCGACGATGGTGGCCATGTCCCTCAGGAAGATCGTGACGGTGGCGCAGAACACCGAGATGGCGGCGCCCCACACCACCAGCACCAGGAGCGGGAGCACCAGTGACACAGCGTGGATCGAGATGCCGACGCCCTGCACGATCACGATCACGATCAGGATCGCGGCCGCGGCCAGGAGGTCGATCAGGCCCGCCACCACGGGTGCCAGCGGGATGATCTCGCGGGGGAACCAGACCCGACCGAGCAGCCACGAGTCGTTCTGCAACGACACCGTGCCCATCTGGAGCGCGGCCTGGACGAACATCCAGATCGTGAGCCCGGTCCAGGCCATCGACAGGTAGGGCAGGCCACCACCGTCGACCTCGAGGAACGCCGAGAAGATGAAGCCGTAGATGGCCATGATCGCCACCGGCTGGACCACGGTCCACGCCAGCCCGAGGATGCTCTGGCGGTATCGGAGCTGGACCTGACGGGCGGAGTACATCCGCAGCAGCGGCAACGAGCTGCGCAGCCGGTGCTTTGCCGGCATGATCGTGGTGTCGGCGGTGCGCACCACCCATGGGTGCTCAGACGGCGGCGTGACCCGGGCTCGTCGGGTCCGCTCCAGGGGCCCGAAGCCCTCCCTGCTGGATGCCTCCCACACCCCGCCCTGGCCCGACGCCACCGGCTCGCCACCGGCCTCTTCGTCTCGCTCATCGACGAGGTCGATGACGTCGACCGCCTCTCCGAGGTCACGTTCGCCGGCCGCCGCCTGCTCGTCTGGCACTTGGTTTTCTGGCACTGCGGCGGCCCACGGTCTGGAGGGTTTCTCTGGTCGGAAGCGAGGACTGTACCGCGCGTCGGGGCGGGAGCAAGCCGGGGTACAGAGCGTCTCAGCACCGAAGCTTTGCACCACAGAGAGTGACGATCAATAGTTCGGTCGACCCAATGCGTAGCGACCGAACATTGAGTAGACTTGGTGCCAGCCCGGTTGAGAGCCGACCGCGTTGCGTATCGAAACCGGTTCCCGTGGGGGGGACCTTCGAAGCTCGAAGGGGGAAAGCAGCATGCCCAAACGCTCGCGAACAGCCGTAGCGACGGAGCGCACGGGGCGGGGGCCTCGGGTCCTCTTCGTGTCGCACGAGGCGTCGCGAACCGGCGCGCCGGTGATGTTCCTGCACTTCCTCCGCTGGCTCAAGGACAACACCGACCTCGACTTCGAGATCCTCCTGCTGGCCGGTGGTCCGCTCGCCGACGACTTCGCTGCCGTCGCCCCGCTGACCCACATCGAGGCGCTCGGCACCAGTGCTCGTAGCTACCTCGAAGGCGGCCTGGCCAAGGCCGGTCTGCCCAAGCTGGGAGACCGGCTCAAGGTGTCGCGCAGTCGCCAGGCCGTCGATCACCTCCGCTGCTTCGACGCCCTCTACCTCAACAGCACCACGAGTGCCGTTGCCCTGCGCATCCTGCCTGAGATCCCTCCGGTGGTGGTGAGCCACGTCCACGAGCTGGACGCGGCGTTCCGCTACTGGTTCCCCGAGAACGACCGGCGGGCGATGCTCGACCACACCACCCGCTTCGTCTCGTGCGCGGGAGCGGTGGCGGTGAACCTCATCGGTGGATGGCGCATCCCGCGCGACACCATCGCCACCCACTACGAGTTCATCGTGCCGCCGGCGCCCACCGCCGGTTCCGCGGCCAAGGTCCGTGCCGATCTGGGAATCCCGGAGTCGGCCACCATCATCGGTGGAGCGGGGTCGGTGATCTGGCGCAAGGGCCCAGACCTGTTCCTACAGCTCGCCGCCACCGTCCGCCGCCTGCGCCCAGACCTCGACGCCCACTTCGTGTGGGTCGGCGGGGCGTCCGACGAGAAGGTCCCCACCCGCGTCGATGCTCAGCGGATGGGCATCGACGATCGCGTGCACTTCGTGGGAGAGGTGGCCAAGCCAGACGACATCTACGGCATCTACGACGTTTTCGCCCTCACGTCGCGGGAAGACCCGTACCCGCTGGTCATGCTCGAGAGCGCCTCGCTGGGCGTGCCGGTCGTGTCGTTCGCCAACGGTGGTGCCGTCGAGTTCGCCGGCCGCCCCGAGGCTGCCGAGCGCCGGGCCATCGTGGTGCCCTACCTCGACGTCGAGGCCATGGCCGAGGCACTGATCCCGCTCGTGGAGAACGAAGGCGAGCGACGGGCGCTCGGCCGCCGAGGACAGCGTCACGTCCTGGCCAACCACACCACCGAGGTTGCCGCCCCGGCGCTGTACCAGGAGCTTCGCTCCGCACTGTCGGGTGCACCCACCACCCGCCGCTCGCTGGCGCCCCTCCCCCCCAGGGAGCGGCGCCTCGCCTCGGCCGGCCCGGATAGGCCCGTGGGCTCGGCCGGTCCCGTGTCCAAGACCCGTTCGCCGTTCGTCGCACCGGCCGAGCAGAGCTCCATGAGCTTCTCGAAGCCCGCTCCGCTCGACGACTCCACCGACTCGACAGCAGGGCCCGACGACTTCGCCGGCCCGCTCCCCCAGTGAGTGCGGGTGAACTCCTCCGCTCGCTGAGACCTGGTGGAAGCTCAGCCGACGTCCTGGTGGTCTCCCACTCGGGCGACCGGGCCGGCGCGCCCATGATGCTGCTGCACTTCCTGCGGTGGATGGCACGTGAGACCGACGTCGAAGCCGAGGTGGTCCTCCTCCACGGCGGGCACATGGAGGCCACCTTCTCGGCAGAGTTCGACGCGCGGGTCCTCGGCGCCAGCACCAGCCGGCTGTGGATGGTCGAGCGCGGCCTGCACAACCTCGGGGTGAAGAAGGCCGCCAACGCCCTCGCGTACGCCAGGGTCGGCCCCGCCATGTGGTCGCACCGAGCCGCGCCCCTCGTGCTCCTCAACTCGGTGGGCAGCCTTCCCGCCCTGCGCTTCCTGCCCCGGACGGCATCGAGCACCAACGTCCTCTACATCCACGAGATGGACCAGAGCTTCGAGCGCACCATCGGCGACAGCGCGTGGCAGCTTCTCTCGCCCAAGGTCGATCACTTCATCTCCTGCGCCGACGTGGTCACCGACGTGCTCGTACGCCGCGGCGTCTCACCGGAGCGGATCACCCGCCACTACGGCTTCATCGAGGAACCGCAGGTCGACCCGCTCCGAGTCGCCCACGTCCGACGGCG
>JAAZBK010000073.1 GCA_012513855.1 Acidimicrobiales bacterium | reverse complement strand
CCGTCGCCGTAGACCTCGGCCGTGTCGAAGAAGGTGGCGCCGGCGTCGATCGACGCCTCCCACGCCTCGCGGATGGTGTCGCGACTGATCTTGTGGTCGTAGCCGCCCATGCCCCAGACCGACCGGTCGCCCCAGGCCCAGGTGCCGACGCCCAGCGCCGGGATCTCGACGTTCGAGCCGGCCAGTGTTCGCGTGGTCGCGGTCGAGTCACCCATCGGTCCCGACCTCCCCCGCCGCATCCGCAGTGAGGAACTCCCGGAACCAGTGCCCCGAGTCCTTGACGGTGCGTTCCTGGGTGTCGAAGTCGACGTAGGTCAGACCGAAGCGGGCGGTGTAGCCCTCGGCCCACTCGAAGTTGTCCATCAGCGACCAGCAGAAGTAGCCGTCGACGGGCATCCCGTTCCGCTTGGCCCTCAGCACCTCGGCCAGGTGGTCCTGGTAGAAGGCCGTGCGTCGGACGTCTCGCACCCGGCCGTCGACCAGGCGGTCGGGCACCGTCACCCCGTTCTCGGTGACCACCAGTCGGTGGTCACCCGGGTAGGCGTCGATCCGCTCCAGCGCCTCGTACAGACCGTCGGGTTGGATCTCCTGTCCCATGCCCGACACGTCGAACCGACGGTGGTCGCGGCTCAGCTTGGGGATGCCCCAGAGACCGGGTATCGGCGCGGGCCGGACCAGCAGGCGGCAGTAGTACTGCACGCCGATGAAGTCGAAGTCGACCTCGATGGCCTGCTCGTCGCCGTCCTTCACGTACCGCTCGATCTGGCGGATGAACGGCGACACCTCCGTCGGGTAGCCGAGCCCCAGGTTCGGCTCGATGAAGATGCGGTTGGCGAAGGCGTCGATCACCGATGCTCCTCGACGGTGCTTCTCGGTGTCGGCCTCGGTGCGGATCGGCGTGATGATGTGGGTGGTGCCCACGACCGCATCGGGCACCCGGTCGCGGACCACCTCGGCCCCCACGGCCTGGCTCAGGTTCACGTGGTGGGTGGCGGCCAGGGCCTTGAGCAGACCGCGGCGGCCAGGGGCGTGGTAGCCCGACAGGTAGCCGCCGTGGATGAAGCTGCACGGCTCGTTGAAGATCATCCAGCGCTTGACCCGGTCGCCCAGGTGGTCGGCCACCAGGGCGGCGTACTCCTCGAACCAGCGCACCGAGTCTCGGTTGGTCCAGCCGCCTCGGTCCTCCAACGCCTGGGGCAGATCCCAGTGGTAGAGCGTGAGCCAGGGCTCGACCCCGCGCTCGAGGTTGGCGTCTACGAGTCGGGAGTAGAAGTCGAGACCGGCCTGGTTGACCCGCCCGGTGCCCACCGGCAGGAGCCTGGGCCACGACACTGAGAAGCGCTGGGCGTCGAAGCCGAGGTCCTGCACCAGGTCGGTGTCGGTCTCGTAGCGGTGGTAGTAGTCGCAGGCCACGTCGGCGTTGCTGCCGTCGCGGATCCTGCCCTTCTGGTGGGCGAAGGTGTCCCAGATCGACCGGCCCTTGCCGTCGGCGTCCCACGCCCCCTCGACCTGGTGGGAGGCGTGGGCCACCCCGAAGGTGAAGTCGGGTCCGAAGTGGTGACGGGT
>JAAZBK010000458.1 GCA_012513855.1 Acidimicrobiales bacterium | reverse complement strand
GCCGGGTGGCGGGGGCCGAGGTCGGTGTGATCCTCGGGTGGATGTCTGGTCGGGTCCTCGGCCAGTACGACCTGCTGGTGGTCGAGGACGAGAACCCCGACGACCAGGACATCGTCTACTACGTCGGCCCCAACGTCCTGGGGTTGGAGAAGCGGTTCGGGTTCCCGCCTCGCGAGTTCCGTCACTGGCTGGCGCTGCACGAGGTCACGCACCGGGCCCAGTTCACCGGCATCCCCTGGATGCGCGAGCACTTCCTGGGTCTGGTGCAGTCGACCGTCAGCTCGCTCGATCCGGACCCGAAGCGGCTCCTCGACAGCCTGGGTCGGGTGGCCACCGAGGTCCGCTCCGGACGCAACCCGCTCGACGAGGGTGGCCTGATGGCGGTGTTCGCCTCGCCCGAGCAGCGCGCCGTGCTCGATCAGGTGTCGGGCCTCATGAGCCTCCTCGAGGGGCACGGCGACGTCACCATGGACCGTGCCGGAGCCGATCAGATCCCGTCTGCCGAGCGCTTCGGACAGGTCCTCCGGCAGCGGCGTGCCGAGGCCAGGTCGGCGGCCCGGCTCCTGCAGAAGCTGATCGGGCTCGAGGCCAAGATGAAGCAGTACGAGCAGGGCGAGCGCTTCATCGAGGCGGTCGAGAGCGTTGGCGGCGTCGAACTGCTCGACCAAGCCTGGGTCGACCCCACCAACCTGCCCACCATCGGCGAGATCCGGGCCCCCGAGCAGTGGATCGCCCGGGTGCGCCCCGACGCGGCCGCCTGACACCGGTTCCGCGGTGATCCCCGCCCGGGTTCGCCCCCTGGTGGATGAGCTGCTGGCCGGCTGCACCTTTCCACCGGCGGGTACCTCGGTGTCCTGCGCCGTCTCCGGGGGCGCCGACTCCCTCGCCCTCCTCGTGTTGGCGGTGGCGGCCGGATGCGACGTCACCGCGGTTCACGTCGACCACGGGCTCCGACCCGGCTCCGCCCAGGAGGCCCAGGTGGTGGCGGCTGCGGCCGAGCGCTTCGGTGCCGGCTTCCGGGCCGCGACGGTCTCGGTGGCGGCTGGCCCGAACCTGGAGGCCCGCGCCCGCGAAGCTCGCTACGCGGCCCTTCCCGCCGACGCACTCACCGGCCACACCGCCGACGACCAGGCCGAGACGGTGCTGCTCCACCTGCTCCGTGGCGCCGGCCTGTCGGGCCTCTCGGCCATGGTCGACGATCCCCGCCGGCCGATCCTCGGCCTGCGGCGCACGGACACGGAGCGCCTCTGCGCCGAGGTGGACCTCGACCCGGTACGAGACCCCTCGAACCTCGACCCGGCGTTCCGTCGCAACCGGGTGCGCCACGAGCTGCTCCCGCTGGCCGCCGAGATCGCCGACCGCGACGTCGTCCCCGTCCTGAACCGTCAGGCCCGACTGCTCGCCGAGGTCGACGACCTGCTCACAAGCTTGGCGGCCGAGGTCGATCCGACGTCCGCGGCCGCTCTCCGCGAGGTTCCCGTGGCGCTGGCCCGGGTGGCGGTTCGGAGGTGGCTCCTGGCGGCCGGGGTGGGCCGCGGGTACGTGGTCGACGCCGCGGCCGTGGACCGGGTGCTGGCGGTGGCGCGGGGTGAGGTGGTCGCCACCGAGCTGGCCGGCGGCTGGCGCGTGGCACGGTCGGCCGGAGTGCTGGCGGTGTCCCCGCCATCGGTCGGAGGCGGTGCAGGCCATGGGCCGACCAGGTGCAAGGATGCTCGACATGGCTGACGGCGCCGACCCCTCGAGCGAGCACCTGCCCAGCGACCGCGAGGCCAGGATCCTGGAAGCAGATCCCCAGCTGGGGCACGTGGTCGTCGACGGGGCCGCCCTCCGGGCGCGGATCGCTGAGCTCGGTGCCCAGATCACCGCCGACTACCAGGGCCGGGCCCCGCTGCTGGTGGGGGTGCTCAAGGGTGCCTTCATGTTCATGGCCGATCTCGCCCGCGAGATCGAGCTGCCGGTCGAGTTCGACTTCATGGCGGTCGCTTCGTACGGCAACGCCACGAAGTCGAGCGGTGTCGTGCGGATCGTGAAGGACCTCGATCTCGACCTCACCGGCCGTCACGTCCTGGTGATCGAGGACATCATCGACTCGGGCCTCACCCTCGCCTACCTGCGCAAGAACCTGCTCGCCCGGAACCCCGCCAGCGTCGAGGTGTGCGCTCTGCTCGTCCGCGAGGGACTGCAGAAGCAGGACCCCGATCTCCGCTACGTCGGCTTCAGCATCCCCCCGGAGTTCGTGGTGGGGTACGGGCTCGACGTCGATGAGCGCTACCGCGGCCTTCCTTTCATCGCCTCATACGTGGAGGAGCCATGACCGACCACGACGACCTCTCCGTCGACGGTGCAGGTCCCGTCGACCAGGCCCGCATCGAGAAGGCGGTACGGGAGATCCTGCTCGCCATCGGCGAGGACCCCGACCGCGACGGCCTGCTGGAGACGCCGGCCCGGGTGGCCCGGATGTACGCCGAGATCTGCTCGGGCCTGCACGAGGACCCCACCGAGCACCTCACCACCACCTTCGAAGCCCACCACGACGAGATGGTGATGGTGAGGGACATCCCGCTCTACAGCGTGTGCGAACACCACCTGGCGCCGTTCATCGGCAAGGCCCACGTGGCCTACATCCCCAACGACGACGGACGGGTCATCGGGTTGTCGAAGTTCGCCCGCCTCGTCGACGGCTACTCGCGCCGTCCCCAGGTCCAGGAGCGCCTCACCAGCCAGGTGGCAGACGCCCTGCAGGAGAGCCTCGGCCCGAAGGGCGTGATGGTCGTGATCGAGGCCGAGCACCTCTGCATGTCGATGCGGGGCGTGCGCAAGGCCGGCACCACCACGGTCACCTCGGCGGTGCGCGGCCTCTTCCGCACCAACATCTCCACCCGCGAAGAGGCCATGCGGTTCATCAGGTAGGAACGCCAGGTCAGAGGGGATCTGAGCGGACGGAGGCCAAGGTTTCCAAGGGCTCGATTTGACGGAGGGGAGTACCCTGGTCCGCCGTGCGTCCCCTGGTGATGGGCATAGTGAACGTGACGCCCGATTCGTTCTCCGACGGCGGGCTGTTCACCGACCCCGCCCGAGCGGTGTCTCACGCCCGCCGGCTGGTGGCCGAGGGCGCCGACGTGATCGACGTCGGCGGGGAATCGAGTCGGCCCGGCGCTGAACCGGTCGACACCGCCACCGAGGTCGAGCGGGTGATCCCGGTGATCGAGGCGCTGGCCGGCGAGGTGCGCGTGTCCATAGACACCGCCAAGGCCGAGGTGGCCGAACTGGCCATCGACGCCGGGGCCACCCTCCTGAACGACATCACCGCGTCGCTGCACCCGGTGGCGGCGGCGCGCGGCGTCGGCTGGGTCGCCATGCACATGCTCGGCGAACCGCGAACCATGCAGGACGATCCCAGCTACCACGACGTGGTGGCCGAGGTCCTCGCCCACCTCGTGGAACGGGCGGCGGAGGCGCGGGCCGTGGGCATCGAGGAGATCTGGCTGGATCCGGGCATCGGGTTCGGCAAGACCGCCCGGCACAACTGGGAGCTCCTCGCCGCCATCCCCGAGATCGCGCGCGCCGGCTGGCCCGTGGTGGTGGGCACCAGTCGCAAGGCCTTCCTCGGCAGGCTCTTCACCGACGAGGCAGCGCTGCCGGTGGACGACCGGCTCGAAGGCTCGATCGCCACTGCCCTGCGGGCTGCGGCCGACGGCGCCGCGATGGTGCGGGTGCACGACGTGGCCGCCACCGTCGCAGCCCTCGATGCGGTGGCGGCATGACCGCGCACCGCAACCTCCGGTCCTGGCTCGTTGCGCCGGACCACCGACACATGCCGTTCGACGGGGCCGAGGCGCTCCGCGACGGTCGATCCGCCACCATCGAGATGGAGATAGCCACGTGGCTGTAAAGGGTAAGTGGGCGCAGGGCATCGAGCCCCGGAACTTCCGTTGGGTGATGAAGGACGTCCTCGGGGCGTGCGAAAGGCCCGGGGGCTACGGAGCCAACCACCGTCGGGTCCGACGCCAGGAAGAGATCATCTGGGTGCGCGAGCAGGGCTTCGCTCCGGTCATCTCGATCATCCCGTCGCCGGCCAACCTCCACAACTACGACGAGCTCGGAGTCAGCTGGCTCCACCGCCCGTTCGGCAACCACGACGACCAGGCCGCCTACCTGTCGGCGTTCCTGCCGGAGCTCAAGGGCCTCATCACCGCCAAGCACAAGGTGCTGATCCACAGCGAGGAGCTGGGCGATCGCATCTCGGGGATCGTGGGCGCCTACCTCGTCTGGTCCCGTCTGATGCCGAGCGGCCCGAAGGCGATCTCGCTCACCGAGCAGCTCATGCAGCGCCAGCTGGGGCCTCTTGGCCGTGAGCTGGTGTCGGTGGCCCTGTCCCTGCCCCCGGCCGACTGAGGAGACGTGGCACCGTGACGAACCTCTCGACCTCGGACCGCATCGAGCTCCGCGGATTGCGGATGACGGCCGTCATCGGTGTCCTTCCCGAGGAGCGGGAACGAGCCCAGCCGATCGAGTTCGACCTCGACGTCTACGGCTTCCTGGGTCCCGCGGGTAGGTCCGACGACCTCGGAGACACGGTCGACTACGGCGCGGTGTGCGACACCGTGGCCAAGGTCATCGACGGGTTCCAGCCCAAGCTGTTGGAGCACCTGGCCGACCGCGTGGGCGGAGCCCTGCTCCACACCTACCTCCACATCTCCGCGGTCACCGTCACGGTGCGCAAGCTGCGCCCGCCGGTGCCCTACCAGTTGGAGTCGTCGGGGGTCCGGGTCCATCGTGATCGTGCCGGCATCAGGCCCGCCAGCGGCCTGGAGGCAGCCGACTGATGTCGGGCCAGGCGCCCGCTCCGCGACGGGTGTTCCTCTCGATGGGGTCCAACGTGGGCGACCGGAGGCGGCTGCTCGCAGAGGCCGTCGAGTCGCTCGGCGACGTGGTGACGGCGACCTCGCCGGTGTACGAGACCGATCCCGTCGGTGGTCCCGAGCAGGGCCGGTTCCTGAACATCGTGGTGGAGCTCCACACCGCCAGCGACCCGCGGGAGCTGCTGGCCATCTGCCACCGGCTCGAGTCGGCGGCCGGTCGCGTTCGACAGGAGCGGTGGGGGCCGCGAACCCTCGACGTCGACATCATCTGGATCGACGGCGAGACCGTCGACGAGCCCGACCTCGAGGTGCCCCATCCCAGGATGTGGCAGCGGCGCTTCGTGCTCAGGCCGCTGGCCGACCTCGCCCCCGACCTGGTCCCCGACGACGTCCTGGCCCACGCCGAGGGCACGGTCGACCTGGTGGGGCCATGGGCCGAGATGGACCTCCCGGCCGCCGGGGACCCACCGGGATGACGGTGCCTCCGCGGCTTCGGGTGGTGGGACCGGGCCGCTCGGGCGGTGCCTTCTCCCTGGCCCTCCAGCGGGCCGGCTGGGTGGTGCTCGACCCGGTGCGGAGAGGTCAGGATCCGAGCTCAGCCGGCGAGGGAGCCGACCTGGTGCTGGTCACCACCCCCGACGACGCCATCGCGGCCACCGCGTCGGGCATCGGCCCCACCGACGCCGTGGTGGCCCACGCGTCGGGCAGCCTGGGTCTCGCGGTCCTGGGCGCCCATCGGCGGGTGGCGGGCGTGCACCCGCTGGTGTCGCTTCCGTCGGCGGAGTTGGGAGCGTCCCGCCTGGCCGCCGGGGCGTGGTTCGCGGTCGCTGGCGATCCGTTGGTGCAGCGCTTGGTGTCCGATCTCGGTGGTCGGTGGTTCACGGTGGCCGACGAGGATCGGGCCGCCTACCACGCCGCGGCCGTGGTGGCGTCGAACCACCTCGTTGCTCTCATCGGCCAGGTCGAACGGATCGCCGGCGACCTCGGAGTCCCGCCGCAGGCGTACCTCGACCTGGCGGCGGCGACCCTGGCGAACGCCGCTTCGCTGGGCGCAGCCGCAGCCCTCACCGGTCCGGCTGCGCGGGGCGACTGGGACACGGTGCGCCGCCACCTCCGGGCGCTCGACCCATCCGAGCACGAGGCGTACCGGGCCCTCGCCTCTGCCGCCCGTCGGCTGGTCGACGGCACCGGCCTGCCCGACGACGTCTGACGGTCCGACGACGTCTGAGAGCCCGCCGCGTCCGCGGGGGCATCTGCAAGGATCGGCCGATGGCCGCAATCGAGGTGCACGAGACGATCGACGGCTTCCGGGCCACCTTGGATCGGGCGCGGGCCAGCGGGGCCACCGTCGGATTCGTGCCCACCATGGGATACCTGCACGACGGGCACGTCTCGCTCATGCGGGCGGCCAAGGGAGCCAACGACCTGGCGGTGGCCAGCATCTTCGTGAACCCGTTGCAGTTCGCGGCCGACGAGGACCTCAGCACCTACCCGCGCGACCTGGAGCGCGACCTGGATCTGTCTGCCGCGGCCGGCGTCACCCACGTCCTCCACCCGTCGGTCGAGGAGATGTACCCGACCCCGATCCTCACCACGGTCACCGTCGCCGACATCACCCGGCGCTTCGAGGGTGCTTCACGGCCTGAGCACTTCGCCGGGGTGGCCACCGTGGTGGCCAAGCTCTTCTCGATGGTTGGTCCGTGCCGCGCCTACTTCGGGGAGAAGGACTTCCAGCAGCTCGCCGTGGTCACCCGCATGGCGGCCGACCTCTCGATGCCGGTCGAGGTCGTGGGTTGTCCGATCGTCCGTGAGCCGGACGGCCTGGCCATGTCGAGCCGCAACGTCTACCTGTCTCCTGAACAGCGCGCTGCGGCGCCTGTCCTGCACCGTGCGCTCACAGAGGTGGTGGCCGCGGCCGAGGCCGGTGAGGACGACGTCGCCGTGTTGAGGGCGAGGCTGGTCGATCTGGTGGCGGGCGAGGAGGAGGCGGCGCTCGACTACGCGGAGGTCGTCGATGCCTCGACCCTGGAACCCGCCGTCGACCTGGCCGGCCCCCGCCGGGTCCTGGTGGCGGCCCACTTCGGACGGACCCGCCTGCTCGACAACATGGGAATCAGCGCGCCGGGAGTGTGACGCCGGTCTCATCAGGTAGCGATTTCCTCGGTCGGGAATTGGTGGGGGGCCCTCCGGCGTTGGCAGAATCGCGAGCGAATTCCGCACCAGGGGGCGACCGAGCAGTCGGCGTCCACCACGAAAGGAGCCGCGGATGCGTAGAAGGATGATGAAGTCCAAGATCCACCGCGCCACGGTGACCGACGCGAACCTGCACTACGTG
>JAAZBK010000457.1 GCA_012513855.1 Acidimicrobiales bacterium | reverse complement strand
GGGGAGCGTGGTCGGCGACGGCGACCACGGTGGTGACCTCGGGCTCGCCGCGGGTGAGGGTGCCGGTCTTGTCCATCACGACGGTGTCGATGCGGGCGGAGGTCTCCAGGGCGGTGGCGTTCTTGAACAGCACGCCGCGCTGTGCGCCGAGTCCGGTGCCGACCATGATCGCCGTGGGCGTGGCCAGGCCGAGCGCGTCGGGGCAGGTGATGACGACGACGGTGATCGCGAACAGCAGCGCGGTCTCGACCGAGGCGCCGATGGCCAGCCACACCACGAAGGTGGTGAGGCCTCCGACGATGGCGACCAGGACCAGCCAGAACGCGGCCCGGTCGGCGAGCCGTTGTCCTGGCGCCTTGGAGTTCTGCGCCTCTTGGACCAGGGCGACGATCTGGGCCAGGGCGGTGTCGGAGCCGATCTTGGTCGCCTCGACGCGTAGCGAGCCGGTGGTGTTGATCGAGGCTCCGATGACCGGCGCGCCGGGCTGCTTGCCCACCGGCAGCGACTCGCCGGTGACCATCGACTCGTCGACCTCGGACTCACCGGCAAGGACGGTGCCGTCGACGGGGATCTTGGAGCCGGGACGGATCAGGAGGACATCGCCGACGACGACCTCGTGGGTGGGGATCTCGACCTCTTCCCCGTCCCGGATTACGGTCGCCATCGGCGGGGCCAGGTCGATGAGGTTGCGGATCGCGTCGTTGGCGCCGCCCCTGGCGCGCATCTCAAACCAGTGCCCCAGCAGGACGAACGCGGTCAGCACGACGGCCGCCTCGTAGAAGACCTCGCCGCCACCGGTGAGCGTGACGTAGAGGCTGTAGAGCCAGCCTGCGCTGATCGCGATGGCGACGAGCACCATCATGTCGAGGGTCTTGTTGCGTAGCGCGCGGACGGCGCCGTCGAAGAAGATCCACCCGGAGTAGAAGACGACGGGTATGGACAGGATGAGGGCGACGATGTCGTCGCGCAGCCCGAACGGTGCAGGGAGGGTGAACCCGAACATGTCCCGCCCCATCGGGGAGTAGAGCATGATCGGCACGGCCAGGACTGCGGCGATGAGGAACCGGTTGCGCATGTCACGGACCATCGCGTCCATCGACATGCCGGCGTGCCCACCGTGGCCCATCGCCTCGTGCGGGGACATCACCGGCGCCTCGCGCTGCACCTCATCAGCGTCCTGGTGGGCGTCACGGGTGTGCGTAGGCGGGTAACGGTCGTGGCGGGCGCCCGCGGCCGCCGGTGGCTGCAGCTCGTCAGCCGGGACGCAGATGTGCGTCGGGGTGCACTCCCCGGCGCAGTGGTACCCGCACTCACGCACCCACCCCTGCAAGGCTGTGAGGTCTGTCTTGACCGGGTCGAAGGTCACGGTGGCGGTCTGGGAGACGGCATTGGCCTCAACGCTCTGGACCCCGGGCCGGGTCATGAGTACGTTCTCGACTCCGCGTGCCGAGGTGGCCCAGTGCAGCCCCCCGACGTGCAGGACCGTGGTCTCACCAGGCTCTCCTGGAGAGGTCGTGGGACTGGGTCCGTGGTGGCGGTTCATCACGGCTCGAGCAGTGCCTGCATGGTGGCGATCTCGGCCTCCTGTGCCGCGATGATGTCCTCGGCCATCG
>JAAZBK010000456.1 GCA_012513855.1 Acidimicrobiales bacterium | reverse complement strand
ATACGCCAGGCCCGGCGTGCCGGCTCCACCAGGGAGCGGGCCACCGATCGAGCCAGGGCCGTCGCCCGCTCGGCCAGCCCGACGACGGCGTCGCGAACCTGGCGGGCCAACGCCACCGCATGGTCTCGAAGCGATCGCAGCGGTGCGACGAGGCGTCGCGCCAACCCTCGCACGACCTGTCGGAGCCGTCGCCACGATGCTCCGGCGAGCTCCCACCCCCGTCGGACGCCGGCCCGCAACGCGCTCCAGCCCGCCTTGGCCAGCTCCCACCCCGCCACGAACGGGATGAAGGGAGCCACCAGGATCTTGGCGGCCATCCCCGCCGGCTTCGCCGGTTCGGCCTCACCGGAGCCGGAGCCGCCATCGCCATCGCCGAGGCCGGGCCGGTCGAGCGGGTCGGGGGCCAGGGCCCCCTGGCCCTCAGAGGTCACGCTGCCCCTTGCGCCGCTCGATCAGGTCCTCGATCTGGGTGACCGAGCTCGATGGGTCGAGCTCGTCCAGTTCGGCGCGGGCCGCCGCCACCAGATCGACCTCCGGGTCGGCGCCTGTCGCCGGATCGGCCAGATCGGAACCGAACGTCTCGACCAGCGCCGAGACGGCGTCGGTGCGAGCGGCCACGTAGGCGCGGTCGGCAGGGGAGGACGGAGCCTGTCCGGCCAGCGCGGCTGCCACCTCGGCCACCGCACGGTGACCTGCTTCGCGGACCTGGCTGCCCAACCCGGCTTCCATGCGTTCGGTGATCGCCAGCAGCTCGGCGTGAGCGCTCGTGAGAGCGGACACCTCCGATGTCGTCACGTCGAGGAGCGTGCCCTGATCCAGTTGTCCAGCCAGGTGGCGACGGCGGGACCGGCTCTGGAACCTCCGGACCAGAGCGCGCGCCGGAAGCGTGACCCCCAGCGCGAAGGCACCGAGCCCCACCAGCACTGCCCACCCGGGACCAGAGCCCAGGACCGTCCAACCGATGAGGGCGAGGCCGATGACCACCAGGGCGACGTCGAAGACCCCCGGCCCCTCATCGACGTCGGGCAGGAGGTCGTCTATCAGCTCGTCGAGGTCGTCGCGCCCGCGCTTCGGGGCCTGGTCTGCGAGCGGAACGAGCGCCCCCGGTCGGTTGGGCACCAGCACGTGACGGGAGGGATCGACATCGCCTGCCGTCATCAGCCCTGACCCACCCGATTGCGGCGCGACTCCCTCATCATGGCGGTTCAGGGTACGCGACCACGGCGGGGACCCTCTCTCGGTTCAGCGGCACCGAGGCGACCTCGGGCGCGTCTGTGGGCTGCAGCCGTGGGGCGGCTGGGGCCGCGACGAGCGGCTGGGTCGGCGCTAGGCGCGGGCGGCCTGCTTGCGCTTCTTGGTGCTCTTGGCCGACGCGGCGGCGCGTTTCTCCACCGGCTTCTTGGCCCGGGCCTGCTTCTTGCCGCTGCTCGCGACCTTGCCCTTCTTGGCGGTGGGCTTGCCCTTGCCGGCGCCCTTGGCCGCCTTGGCCAGGGCGAGGCGCTCGGTCTTGAGCGCGGCGGCGGAGGCCTTGGCCGCCTTGGCCAGGTGCTGGGAGACGAGGCCCAGTGCTTCCTCGAACGCCTCGGCCTTGATGACCGTCCGCTCGTGGCGGGAGTGGCCCTTGGCCCGAGCGCCGGCCGACTCGACCTCGGCCGCGGCCCGACGGCGGTAGAGCTTGCTGTACTTGTTGCGGGCCCGGCGCACCCGATCGTGCAGCGTGGCCAGCCCGTCTTCGTCGAGCTTGGCGAGCTTGGCGGCGTCGACCTCGCGGAGCAGCGCCTGCTCGGTGTCGTTCAGCATTCCCCAGATCGCGTTGTCCATTGCGGTCCTCACCATGACGCCCACCGTCGGACGTCGCCCTGGATCTTCGCGCAGCCGGGAGGACCCGTGGTCAGGTCACCGCGTTCCGCTCACGAGGAGCGCCCGGGCGGGGAGGACCACGCCTGCATCGGTGATGTTGTCGGCGGCGAGCTCGGTGGCCGTCTCGTGGACGGCCCGGAGCTGATCGGGGGTGGCGGCCGCGAACGCTGTGGCGAGCGGGCCGGCGAGCGAGCTGACCCGTGCGATGTGGGCGTCGATGCTCTCGGCACGGAACTCCAACGAGACGGCGTCGACGGCCACCGCCCTGAAGCCGGCTCCGCTGGCCAGTCCGGCCAGGAGGTCGGGGTCGCTGAGCGAGAAGACCTGGCCGGGGCCCACGGGCGGCCCGCCCGACATCAGCCCGTTCATCATGGCTGCGATGCCCACGCAGGTCATCCAGGCGTTGTGTTCGAGGCCGGCCCAGGTGAGGGCGGCCACCCGTCCTCCCGGACGCAGGATCCGGTGGATCTCGGCGAAGGCAACTGATGGGTCGGGCGTGAACATGAGACCCATGCGAGACACGACCACGTCGAAGGATCCATCGGGCTGGTCGATGCTCGACGCATCCACGACGGCTGCCTCGACGACCGGAAGGTCGACGCACCGGCGACGGATCGCCTCGACCATCGCCGGCGCCACGTCGCTCATCACCACCCGGCCCGTTTCACCCACCAGGTCGGCCCACCGCTCCGCCAAGGTGCCGCCACCGGCTCCGAGCTCGAGCACGTGGTCTCCACGCTGGATGCGCGCGACGTCGACCAGCGCTTCTGTGGCCGGCGCCTTCACCTGATCGATGAAGTCGCCGCTGCTCTCCCAGGCGACCGACACCGCGCTCCAGTCGTCGGCCGCCGTGGTCTCGCTGGTGGACTGATCGGTGGTCATGGCCCGCTCCCAGATCCATTACGGTGTTCCTAAAGTGAATACCTAGAGGGTGTAACCAAATGGTCGATCCTGTCAAGCGCCGCACCTACGACTCGTCTCGTCGGCGCGCCCAGGCCGCCGAGAACCGCGCAGCCATCGTCCACGCTGCCCGGGACCTCTTCGTCGAACAGGGCTATGGACGCACCACCATGGCCGACGTCGCCCGTGCCGCCGGCGTGTCGGTGGAGACGATCCACAAGTCGGTGGGCACCAAGGCCACGCTTCTGCACAGGGCGTGGGACATCACGATCGGCGGCGACGACCAGGACGTGGTCTTCCACGAACGCCCCGAGATCATGGCCATCCGCAGCGAGCCGGACCTGGCCCGCCGCCTGCTCCTCCAGGCCCGCTTCTCCACCGAGACCGCCCAGCGCATCGCACCGTTCCAACTCATGGTCCAAGCGGCGTCGGGGGCCGATCCGGCCGCGGCGGCGATGCTCGAGGAGATGGACCGGCAGCGGCTCGCCGGGCTCGGGATCATGGCCTCGGAGGCTGCTGCCACCGGTCAGCTCATCGTCTCGGAGGAGGAGTGCCGCGACATCCTCTGGTCGACCACCGACGGCACCCTCTGGAACCGCCTGGTGGTCCAGCGAGGGTGGACGAACGACCGCTATGCGACCTGGCTCGGCGCCACCTGGGTAGCCCACCTGGTCCGGGTCTGAGTTCGAGCAAGGACGAGCAGCTCAGCCCACCACGTCGAAGCGGATGCCCGCGTGGGCCTCGAGTCGTTCGATCAGCCGGTCGCCGAGGGCGGACGCCGGAGTCCAGAACCCGCCACCCACCTCGCCCCGATCGAGTTCACGCAGGCCCACCGCCGCCTCGGCCAGCATGCGGGCGGTGCCGCTGTAGCCGGGGTCGCGGTCGCCGGTGACCTTGGTGCGGATGGTGTTGCCCGAGGCAGTGGTGCCGAAGAAGCGGATGTCGAACGAGCCCTTCTCCTGGGCCTGCGGGCTCGGGCCTTCGCCCGGCTTGGGCAGGACGTAGCGGTTGAGCGCCCGTCGAGCCGGACCGATCGCCGACAGGCCCATGCCAGCGGCCAGCCCCGCAGAGAGGCCGCCAGCCTTGGCCGCGCCGAGGGGACCGTCGCCCATCAACATCGCTTCGTCGTAGGTGAACGCCGGGCCCCAGCGCCGGCCGGCCAGCGCGTGCGTCCGGTGGACGACCTTGGTGTTCACCGCCGCCATCACGAACGGCGCCACCCACTGGCCCGAGGCCTCGTCACGTTTCGGGCCGCGCACCTCGGGCTGGGGCGGACCGGTGCGCATGTCTTCGGGAGCGAGAGCCCGGGGATCGGCGAGCAGCTTCCGGAGCGACGGGTCGGCGGCCGCCTCCTCCATGAGGTTCATCATCGAGGCGATGGTGCCGCCGCTGGCCCCGCCCCGCATGGTGGCGACGCGCATGGCGACGCGCTCGCACGGTTCGTCGAAGCGTTCAAGCGCGTGTTGCTGGATGTGCCACACGCCGAGGTCGGACGGAACCGAGTCGAAGCCGCAGGCGTGCACGATCCGCGCGCCGCTCGCCTCCGCTGTGGCCTGGTGCTGGTCGATCATCTTGCGCATCCACTGCGGCTCACCGGTGAGGTCGCAGTAGTCGGTGCCGGCCGCCGCCACCGCAGCGACCAGGTCCGAGCCGTAGAGGGCGTAGGGGCCGACGGTCGATACGACCACCCGCGTGGAACCGGCCAGGTCGGCCAGGGCGTCGGGGTCGGCCGCGTCGGCGATGATCCGCTCGACGTCGGCCCCCACCTCCACCGCGATCCGCTCGAGCTTGGCCGCGTCACGCCCGGCGATGGCCCAGCGCAGGGGGCCGGTGGTGCCCTGTCGCTCCACCAGCCGGCGGGCCAGGATCCGTCCCACGAAGCTGGTGGCGCCGTAGAGGATCAGGTCGAACGGCCGGTCGTCACGCGTTCCCATGACCGACAGGCATAGCGCGTCGGCGCCGGTGTCGCTGTCGGCCGACGTGGCCCGCTCAGTCGGTGATGCGACCGTCCTCGATGTGGACGGTGCGGTCGGCGTAGTGGGTGATGCGGTCGTCGTGGGTGACGATGATCGCGGCCGTGCCCCGGGACTTCATCTCGTCTCGGATGAGCTTGACCACCTGGTCGCCCAGCTTGGAGTCGAGAGCGGAGGTGGGCTCGTCGAAGAGCACCAGTGCCGGGTCGTTCATGAGCGCCCGCCCGATGGCCACCCGCTGGCGCTGGCCGCCCGACAGCTCCGACGACAGGTTGCCGGCCCGGTCGGTGAGGCCGAGCTCGTCGAGCAGCTGGTCGGCGCGCTCCTTGGCCTTGGCGCCGTTGCGGGATCGTCTACCGCCCAGTTCGTCGACCACCAGGAGGTTCTCGCGTGCGGTCAGGAACGGCACCAGGTTCACGGTCTGGAACACGAAGCCGACGGCGGTGCGGCGGAAGTCGGTCAGCTCCGAGGCCGACAGCTCGGTGATGTCGCGTCCGCCGACCTCGACGGTGCCCTCGGTGGCCTGGAGCAGGCCGCCGGCGATCGAGCAGAGGGTGGTCTTGCCCGATCCCGAAGGTCCCACGAGCGCCACGATCTCATCCTCAGCGATGGTGAGCTCGTCGCAGTCGAGGGCCACGACCTCCTGGTCTCCGGACCCGTAGACCTTGCGGACGCCCGTCATCTGGAGGGCTGGGTCTGTCACTGGTTCGCTCCTGGCTGGGTCACGATGCGGTTCCGATGGCGGCGGCCGGGTCTATTCGAAGCACCCGGCGGAGTGAGAAGGCACACCCGACCATGGCGGCCACGACCATGAGGACGACGCTGGTGAGGATGCGCTGACCGGTGACCACGAACGGGAGCGTGCCCGGTGGGATGACCGAGGCCAGGGCGACGGCGGCCGCGGTGGCCAGAGCCGACGCGATCAGCGCCAGCAGCACGGCCTGCAACAACACACCCCCGAACAGCGTCCGGCTGGAGCCGCCGATCGCCTTGAGGATCCCGTAGAGCGCGGTCCGCTCCACGGTGATGAGGGCGAAGAAGAGCCCCACCACCACCAGGGCGATCACGGTGGTCACGCCGATGATCTGGTTGAAGGTGGACCGCTGCTGGGAGACGCCGGGCAATGCCTCGATGGCGGCGTCGAGGGTCAGCGTGTCGGTGGCACCTTCGGTGGCTTCGTCGATCGCTTCGGTGATCGACGACGCGTCGCCGTCGATCCGCACCACCAGCGCCGCCACGGCATCGTCGGCGAACACCCGGTCGGGTCGGTTGGCCTCGGTGACCGAGCGCCAGGTGTCGAGCGAGGCCCAGAGCGCGGTCTGGCCCGCGTAGTTGGTGTCTTCGACGAAGCCCACCACCTCGACCTCGGTGCGTGCGGGGCCGAGCAGCAGAGTGTCGCCCACCTCGATGTCGTCTGCCTTCAAGGTGGTGTCGGCGATGACCTGACCCTCGCCGGGCGGTTCGTCGGGGAGGCCCCGGGGCGCCATCTCGTAGCCGAGCAGGGCGGTGGAGATGAGCTCGCGGGCGTCGGGGTCGGACCCGGGACGGGCCCCGAGCTGGATGCTCCCGAGCCCGCCCACCTCGGCCACGCCGTCGACCCCCTCGACGGCATCCCGGATCGGTGCCTCGATCCGGCTGCGAACCAACGATTCGCGGGCGTTGGTGGAGTAGACGATGGCATCGGCGGGCTGGGCCCGGTAGGCGCCGGTGGCACCGGCGAGGAGGCCGTCGAGCAGGCCGCCCAGGAACATGAGCAGCACCGCCAGCACGGTGAGCACCGCGGTGGCGGCCAGGAACCGCCCGGGGCGACGCCGCAGCTCTCGCAGGGCGAGCTTCACGTGCCCGCCCCCGTGGTGGCGTCCATCGGATCTATCCGCAGCACCCGGCGCAGCGAGGCGAGCGATCCCACCACCGCCAGCACCAGGAACCCGATGCCCCAGCCGATGGCCAGAGCGGGATCGAAGCGGACGGTCAACGAGCTGAGCTCACCTCCGCTGGTGACCAGGCGGTAGAGGCCGATGCCGACGATGACGCCGAGGAAGGTGACCGCCAGGACCTGGGTGACCAGGGCGGTGGCCAGCACCCCGGTCCGGGCGCCGATGGCGCGCAGCAGCGTGAGCGAGCGCGCCTTCTGGAGGGTGACGATCAGGAAGAACAGTCCGGTCACGAGCGGCACGACCATCCCGTACAGGGCGAAGATGATCTGGAACGACTGGCGGATCTGGGCCACTCCCGGCGCGGTTCGGGCGGCCTCTTCCCGGGTGACGGCGTCGGCGTCGGGGGCGGCCTCGTTGATCCGGTCGGCGAGCTCAGCGGGGTCGACGCCGTCGGCTGGTCGGACGAAGAGGCCGTTGACCGGGACCACCGGAGCCTGGGGGTTCACCGCCCGGACGGATGCCTCGTACGTGGCCAGGTCGGTGAACAGCGTGGGCTCGACGCTGAGCTGCACGTCGCGGGCAACGCCCACCACGGTGAGGACGACGGCCTCCCCGTCACCGGAGGCCACCACGGAGACCTCGTCGCCGACCTCGAAGTCGGCCTCGCTGCCCACCGCCTCTCCCTCGGCCTCGGCTCGGCGTCCACCGGACAGCTCGCTGGGGCGGCCGAGGCCGGGATCGTCGGTCCCGAGGATCGACGCGTCGGTGGCGTCGCCCCCTCCGATCGTGACGGTGAAGGTCCCCTGACCGGCCCGTGCCACGGCGTCTACCCCCTCGACCTCTCGGACCTTTGCGTCGATGTCGTCGGAGACGGTGCTTCCCTGGAGGGTGCGCTGACCGTCGAGGCTGAACACGACGACGGGGGCCGACTGGTTGCGCAGCGCCCCCACGAACGACGTGATCAGCCCGTTCTGGATGGCCTGCTGGAACAGCACCAGGAACAGCAGGAGCCCGATGGCCAAGGCCAGCAACGAGAAGCGCACGGGGCCCCGGCGGATCTCGTGGAAGGCGAGGAACATGAGGCTCCCATCATTGCGTAGCAGCTGGTCGGAACGAGACTCGGCCGGCGCGGCGCATGAGGGATCGTCTGGTCACGCACCTACCCCACGTCCAGGGTGGTGAACCAACAGCGCTCAGCCGCGGGGCAGGCGGTACCAGGGGCCGGCCCGCATCACCTGCCCGGGCAGGGTTCGGCCGATCACCTTCTCCAGGTCGAGCGCCACGTCGATCAGCGAGTCGATGTCGACCCCGGTGGCCATGCCGAGCGAGTCGAGCAGGTGGACGACGTCTTCGGTCGGGACGTTTCCGGTGGCCCCGGGAGCGAACGGGCAGCCGCCGAGACCGCCGACCGACGCATCGAAGCGGGCGACGCCGCGCTGGGCCGCCACCAAGAGGTTGGCCAGGCCGGTGCCCCGGGTGTTGTGCAGGTGCAGCGCCACCGAGTCGGGTGCCCACCCGCCTGCGTCGAGCACGTCGAGCAGGGCGGTGATGGTGGGGGGCGTGGCCATGCCGGTGGTGTCGGCGAAGGAGAACGTGCCCACGCCACGGTCACGGAGCTGCTCGGCCACGGCCAGCACCGCATCGGGCTCGATCCTGCCCTCGTACGGACAGCCGAACGACGTGGCCAGGATGGCCTCCACCGGCGTGCCTGCCTCGGCGGCCCGCTCGACGATGGCGCCGATCTGGGCGACCGAGTCGTCGACGGTCATCTTGAGGTTCTTGCCGTTGTGGGTGGCGCTGACGCTGAGGACCACCTCTATCTCGTCGGCCCCGGCGTCGATGGCGGCGTCGGCACCGCGCAGGTTGGGCACCAGGGCCCGGTAGCGGACTCCCTCGACCCGGGTGATGCCGGCGAGGACCTCGTCGGTGCGGGCCATGGCCGGGATGGCGTCGGCCCGTACGAACGAACCGACCTCGATGGCGCGCAACCCGGTGGCCGACAGGGCGTCGATCAGTTCGATGCGCTCCTCGACGGTGATGGGATCCTCGTTCTGGAGTCCGTCTCGGGGCCCGACCTCGCGGACCTCGCTCCAGGTGGGGTAGCCCCCGGTGGGGTGCACGTCGGCGGTCACGAATCACATCCTTCCCGACCGGTACCCTGCGGCCCGTGTCCATCCCCAGCACGCCCGACGCCTACCACCGGATCCGGCGTTGGATAGTGGAGGGCCGGCTCCGTCCCGGAGCGCGTCTGATCGAGCAGCGGCTGGCCGAGGACCTCGACCTCTCCCGCACGCCGGTGCGCGAAGCGCTGCGGATGCTGCAGTCCGAGGGGCTGGTCACCTTCGAGCCCAACCGTGGGGCTCGCGTCCGGGAGCTGACGCGGGCGCACATCGCCGACCTCTACGAGCTGCGGGCCCGCCTGGAGTCGATGGCCGCCGAGCTGGCGGCGGTGAGGGCCACCGCCGAGGAACGACGCGACCTCGTGGCAGCCGACCAGGCCTTCGCCGCCGCGGTGGAGGCGGTGCCGGCAGCATCGGCCGGGTTGGTCGGATCGGGTGGATCCGCCACCTCGGCCGCTCCCGCCTCCGACGACCTGGAGGCCGAACCCGATCCCGTGCTCGAGGCCGTGCGGGAGGTGTTCCACCAGAACGACGTGTTCCACCTCACGCTGCTCGCAGCCGCGCACCACGAGCCGCTGATGCAGACGCTGATCCGCTCCGTCGACCACACCCTGGTGTTCCAGGCGTTCCGGCACTACGACCGTCACGGGATGGAGTGCTCGGTCGAGTTCCACGGGCTCATCACCGCGGCGATCGTCAACGGTGAGGGGGAGCGGGCGGCCCGGCTCATGCACGAGCACGTGCTCCAGGGGCGCGACCAGCTCTTCGCGGTGGTGGGGCAGGACGACTCGGTCGACGCCCTCTTCGACGAGCCGCCGCTCCAGCCCTGACCCGTCCGGTCGCACTCAGGCTTCCTGGCCGAGCGGTTCGACCAGGTGGTCGTGGGACCCGAGGGCCGGGCCGGGCGTGCGGATCGACCCGGGGGTGCGGGAGAACGCGGGCACCACGCCGGTGGTGGGTAGATCGACGCCGCTGGTGGACGTGAGCCGCTGGACCATGCCTCGGGCCAGGTAGTGGGGATCGGTCAGTGCGTCCAGCGCCGTGTAGACCCGACCGCTCGGCACCCCGGCCTCGGCCAGCAGCGCCAGCAGGTCGTCGGCGGTGAGGGTGGCGGTCCACCCGGCGATCAGTGCGTCGAGCTCCTCGGCGTTGCGGCCCCGGTCGACGTGGGTGGCGAAGCGCTCGTCGGTCACCAGATCGGGCCGGTCCATCGCCTCGCACAGCCGGGTGAACACGGTCTGGGCGTTTCCGGCGATCAGCACCTCGGCCCCGTCGAGGGTGGGGTAGGCGTTGGACGGTGCCACACCCGGCAGCACGCCACCGGTGCGACCCCGCACCACGCCGCCCACCTCGGCGTCGGCCAGGCTCGATTCCATGAGCGCGGCCACCGCCTCGTAGAGGGCGACGTCGACCTCCTGGCCCTTGCCGCTCTCGGCCCGCTCGGCCAGTGCGGCGAGCGCGCCGATCACCGCGAACATGCCCGAGAGGCTGTCGCCCAGGCTGATGCCGGTGCGGCTGGAGGGGCCGTCGGCCGGACCGGTGGTGTGGCGGATCCCGCCCATCCCCTCACCGATGCTTCCGAACCCGGCCTCGGCTGCTCGGGGCCCGGACCGGCCGTAGCCCGACACGTGCACCATGATCAGACCGGGGTTGTCGGCCACCAGGTCGTCGTAGCCGAGGCCCCACCTCTCGACCTGTCCGGGGCGGAAGTTCTCGATCACGATATCGGCGCTCACGGCGAGGCGTCGGGCCGCTGCCTGACCCTCGGACGAACGGAGGTCGAGCACCACCGACGACTTGTTGCGGGCGATGCTCGTCCACCAGAGGCCCTGGCCTTCGTGGCACACGCCCCAGGTCCGCATGGGGTCGCCGGTGGGTGGCTCGACCTTGATGACCTCGGCTCCGTAGTCGCCCAGGAGCTGGCCGGCGAACGGTCCGGCGATGAGGCTTCCCAGCTCGAGCACCCGGATGTGGTGTAGCGGTCCGTTCTGCGTGCGCATGCCAAGATTGTATGCAATAGTTCGACGAGCACGCCACAGATCGATGGCGTAACGTCGCGAACACCGCCGATTGCACGCATCCAGCCCCCGGGAGGCCCCGATGCCAGTACCAGAGAAGCTGAACCTCCAGGGGGTGAGCCACCTCGCCCTCGTCTGCAGCGACATGGCCCGAACCGTCGACTTCTACACGAACGTCCTCGGCCTCGAGCTCATCAAGACCGTCGAGCTCCCGGTGGGCATGGGACAGCACTTCTTCTTCGACATCGGCAACGGCGATTCGCTGGCCTTCTTCTGGTTCCCCGAGGCGCCACCCGCAGCGCCGGGCATCGCCGCGCCGGTGGCCCGGCCCGACAACGGCGACCTCACCTCCGCGGTGGGTTCCATGAACCACATCGCCTTCCAGGTGAAGCCCGAGGACATCGACGACTACCGCCAGCGCCTCGTCGATCACGGCGTCGACTGCTCAGAGGTCGTCAACCACGACGACAGCGAGTGGACCGTGTCCGAGGAGATGCACCCCGGCGTGTACGTGCGCTCGGTCTACTTCCAGGACCCCGACGGGATCCTGCTCGAACTGGCGGCGTGGACGAAGGTGCTCGACGAGTCCGACGTCCGCCACGCCCCGGCTTCGGCGGCCGATCGTGAAGGGGTGGTGGCCTGATGGGGCGGCTGCGCCAGGTTCCGCGGTCCGACGTGACCGACCCGATCGTGCTGGGCATGTACGACCTGCTCTTCGGCAAGGACGTAGACCCCGTCACCGAGAACAAGATGGGCACCGCCACCGGCAGCGAGGGCGACTGGTGGACCACCTACGCGCTGTCGCCCGACATCATGGAGCACGCGGTGGCGGGCTTCGTGATGTACCGCAGCCCCAACCGCCTGGTCGACGGGGTGCTTCGGGAGCTGGCCCAGACCCGCATCGGGTGGAGCGTCGGCTCCAAGTTCGTGTTCTCCCAGCACGTGCAGGCGTTGCGGGGCCTCAACGCCGACCCGGCCAAGATCCGCGACATCAAGACCTGGCAGACGTCAGACGCATACACCCGCACCGAGCGGGCCGTCCTCGCCTACGCCGACTCCATCGCCCTCGACGGTGGCCGGGT
>JAAZBK010000455.1 GCA_012513855.1 Acidimicrobiales bacterium | reverse complement strand
TCGGCCAGCGCCTCGGCCACCGACTCAGTGAAGGCTGACGTGTCAACGGACTACTACGACCTGCTGGAGGTCGAACGAGACGCCAGCGCCGACGACATCAAGCGGGCCTACCGGGTGGCCGCCCGCAAGTACCACCCCGACGCCAACCCCGACGATCCCGCGGCCGAGGCCAGGTTCAAGGAGGTCGCCACGGCCTACGAGGTCCTGAGCGACCCGGACAAGCGCAACCACTACGACCGCTTCGGTGCCGACGGCCCGTCGATGGGAGACGGTTTCGGCTTCGCCGGTGGCGGTCTGGGCGACATCTTCGACGCCTTCTTCGGTGGCGGCGGAGGAGGCGGTGGCTTCGGTGGCGGGGGCCGCCGCTCAGGGCCCCAGACCGGTCCCGACCTGGAGACCACCGTCACCATCGACTTCGAGGGTGCGGTGTTCGGCACCACAGAGCCCGTCACGGTCCGGACCGCGGTGCCGTGCGACACCTGCGAGGCGAGCGGAGCGGCCAACGGGTCCCACCCCGAGCGGTGCCAGCAGTGCGGTGGCTCCGGTCAGGTCCGTCAGGTCCGTCAGTCGATCCTCGGCCAGATGGTCACCGCGGTCCCGTGTCCGGCGTGTCGCGGGGCCGGTGAGATCATCGCCGACCCGTGCACCGACTGCGGCGGCGACGGCCGGGTGGTCACCGACAAGACCTACACGGTCGACATCCCCGCCGGCGTCGACACCGGCTCCACGCTTCGCCTCACCGGCATGGGTGCAGCAGGCGTGAGGGGAGGCGGCCTCGGCAACCTCTTCGTACACGTGCGCGTCGAACCGCACGAACGCTTCGAGCGACACGGCGACGACCTCGTCCACCAGCTGAGCATCCCGGTCACCCAGGCAGCGCTCGGTGCGGTTCTCGACTTCAGCACCCTCGACGGCGACGAGGAGCTGGTGATCCCCAGGGGCACCCAGACCGGAAAGGTCTTCCGACTCCGGGGCCGAGGGGTGCCGCACGTGCGGGGACGCGGTCGGGGCGACCTGCTCGTCGAGGTGTTCGTCGACACGCCCACCGACCTCAGCGACGCGGTGGAGGAAGCCTTGAGGCGCATGGCCGAGGAGCGCGGCGAGGTGGTGGCCCCGGCGGAGAAGGGCTTCCTGTCCAAGATCAAGTCGGCGTTCAGCTGAGCCGTGGGCCCGGTCCCGGCGGGATCCGCGGTTCCGTGGACGGGCGGGCCACTGGTGTTCGTCGACGACCTCGACACACCGCTCCTGTCGACCGACGACCACCACCACCTGGCCCGGGTCCGGCGGCTGCACCCAGGTGATCCGCTGGTGCTGTCCGACGGTCGCGGATCGTGGCGCACAGCTGCCTTCCAGGGCGATTCGCCGGCCGATCTCGGACCCGTGGTCGCCACCGCTGAGCCGAAGCCGCTGCTGGGGGTGGCCTTCGCCCTGGTGAAGGGACAGAAGCCCGAACTGGTGGTCCAGAAGCTCACCGAGCTCGGCATCGACCGGGTGGTTCCGTTCGTGGCCGAGCGCTCCGTGGTCCGTTGGGACCAGGGCAAGGCCGACGCCGCCCTGGGGCGCTGGCAGAAGGTGGCGCGGGAGGCCGCGATGCAGAGCCGTCGGTCGTGGTTGCCGGAGGTCGAACCGCTCGTGTCCTACGCAGCGGTGGCCGCGCGCAGCGGAGCGTGCCGGGCCGACGACGGCGGAGGACCGTTGACGCTCGACCTACCCCTGGTCCTGATCGGACCCGAGGGTGGATGGAGCGCGGCCGAGAGGTCGGTCGAGCTGCCGTCGGTGTCGCTGGGCGCCGGGGTGCTGCGGGCCGAGACGGCCGCCATCGCGGCAGGCGCCGTGCTCACCGCGTTGCGGTCGGCGCTGGTTCGGCCGGCCGAGGGGGGCTGAACCCGGTCGGCCGGGATCAGTGGTTGTTGGTGA
>JAAZBK010000454.1 GCA_012513855.1 Acidimicrobiales bacterium | reverse complement strand
GGATGTGGTGCTGGGCGCAACCGTCGTGGTCGACGTCGTGGTGGCGGGCACGGTCGAGGTGGACGTGGATGGCGTCGGCGGCGACGGGGTCCAGTCCGGCAACGGCCAGTCGACCGGCGGGACGGTGGGTGGCTCGGGCTCCTCGGGCGGATCTACCACCGGAGGCTCCATGTACCCGCCGGGTTCGAGCACGTTGCGCACGAGGAAGTCGTAGATCCGGGTGATGAAGTCGCGGGTCTGCTCGAGGATCACCAGGTGCCCACCGGTGGGGTACTCGACCCACTCGCAGACCGCTCCCACCCCGGCCGCCGCCGCACAGGCGTCGCGGGCAGGTCCGATCCCCAGCACCTCGTCGTCGACCGCGTGCAGGCCGAGCACCGGAGGGTCGCCCGCCGATGGCCCGGCGAAGGGCACCCCTGCCATACCAATGGCGGCGGCGACGGGCGACGTCGCCGGACCCCGTTCGGGCGGGAGGTAGGCGAGGTTGTAGGCGAGGACGCCACCGGCCGAGTAGCCGGTGGCCACGATCGTCTCCGGATCGATGCGGTACTGCTCGGCGTTCTGCTTCAGCCACTCGATCGCTGCCAACGCGTCGTCGTAGGCGTCGTTGGCTGCGTCGATCAGCTGGTCGAACGACATTCCCGGGCGGATCCGGTAGTCGATGGTGACCCCGACGAAGCCCCGCCGGGCGGCATCGCGGGCCAGGTCGGCGAGTTGGTCCTTGTTCCCGAACATGAACCATCCACCGAACATGAAGACGATGGCCGGGCGCACCTCGGCGGTGTCGCCTACCGGTTCGTAGATGTCGAGCCGGAGATCGATCGGTTCACCGGCGGACGTCATGGTCGACCGATAGAGGATGTCCCGGGTGACCGAGACCTCTTCGAACACGGGGTCGGCGTATCTCTGGCGCGGAGGCGCAGCAGCGAAGGTCACCGGCGCGGCCACGGAGGTGCCGTCGGTCCAGTCTCGGACCCGGACCTCGCACCACGGATCGACCCGGCAGTCGGGCGGGTCCGATCCCTGCAACACGATGTCGCCGTACACCGCCTCGGTGTAGGTGAAGGCTCCTGACGGGTCGACCATGAACCACGAGCCCCACGACATGTCGCACGGGCCGCCTCGAGCGCAGAAGCTGACCTCAACCTCGGTGCCAGGGGCGTATCCGGAGCCGGTCACGGTGATCTCCTGGCCGTCGGCCAGGTCCTGAGCAGGGGTCACCGACACCGTCGGAGGGGGTGCGAGATCGGCCATCGGGTCGAACTGGAGGTCGAGCGTGATGGTCCCCCGCTGGTGTTGGAGGAGCAGGCGGCACCGGACGGCGGCAGAGCGACAGTCCTGATCTGGCCCGTCTGTATACGACGGCAGGCTGGCCCGAACGGTCGCCTCGGCGTCGATGGTTCCGTCGGCCTCGGACTCGACCTCGGTCAGGAACCGGCAGTTGCCCAGGTCGTGGCACTGGACGATGGTCACCCAGTCAGCCGGAACGAACCCCGATCCGGTCACCTCGACGACCTGTCGATCGATGAGTCCGACGGCCGGGACCACGCTGGCGATCGGAGGTGGGAGGAGTTCGCCGTCGGGATCGAACGTGACCGGCACGCGGACCACGGCGCCAGCCGCGTCCTCGGTGTCCCACGCGCTCACAACCAATTCGCACGGCACGTGCCGACAGTCGACGACGGTGCCGTCCGCCTGGGGCAGGATCGGGTCGAGCACCGCCTGCCAGCTGCCGCTGCCGGTTTCATCGGTCATCTCGACGCTGAGCCAGCGGTCGCATCCGTCGATCTCGGGGTCTGCTCCGACGGGGCACAGAGATGTCACCACCAGGGTGGCGGGGGTAGCTCCAATGGTGGAGACCGTGACCACCGAGCCGTCGACCAGCCCCGAATCCGGCGAGACCACCACGGTCCCGGCATCCACCGCTGCGTCGACCGCAGTGGCGGGGAGCAGCGCTCCCAGCATCACGAACGCCACGATGAGGAACGCTGAGCGCACCGTCCGCGTCGATCCACCATCAATCCCACCGCTGAACCCGACCATGGTCGGCACGCTAGCCGGACGGCCAGCTCCCACCTCGGGCGCACAGCCGGGCTCCGACCGTCACGCCCCCTCGCGTCGGTGCCGCCTCTCGCGGTGGTCCGACAGCGGCAGCTAGCGGATCAGAAGTAGATGGTGCCCTTGGCGCGGGCTTCGACCTTGTCGATGTCGTCGGTCCAGGCCCCTGTCGACAGGTACTTCCAACCACCGTCGCACACGATCATGACCACCACGCCCTCGTCGATGGCCTCGGCGCACTTGGCCGCACCTGCTGCGATTGCTCCTGAGGAGATCCCCGCGAACACGCCGACCTCGGTGAGGCGGCGGGTCCACTCGATCGACTCACGGGGCCGCACGATCATCTTGCGATCGAGCAGCTCGTAGCCGTTCCAGTCGGTGAACACCGGTGGCACGAAGCCCTCGTCGAAGTTCTTGAGCCCGTCGACCATCTCGCCGGCCGGAGGCTCGATGGCCCACACCTGGACGTCGGGCTTCTGCTCCTTGAGGTAGGTGCCGACCCCCATCAGGGTGCCGGCGGTGCCCAGGCCCGCCACGAAGTGGGTGACGTCGGGAACGTCGGCCAGGATCTCGGGCCCGGTGCCCTCGTAGTGCGAGCGCGGGTTGGCGTCGTTGCCGTACTGGAACGGGAACCACCATTCGGGGTTCTCCTCGGCCAGGGTCTGCGCACGACGCATGGCCCCGTTGGAGCCCTCCGACGCCGGCGACGGGATGATCTCGGTGCCCCAGACCTCCAGCGCCTGGCGCCGCTCGACCGACACGTTCTCGGGGAGAACGACCTTCAGCGCGTAGCCCTTGACCTTGCAGATCATGGCCAGCGCGATGCCGGTGTTGCCCGACGACGACTCCAGCACCGTTGCCCCGGGGCTGAGGAGACCGTCGCGCTCGGCGGCCTCGATCATGTACTTGGCCGCCCGGTCCTTCACCGAACCGCCGGGGTTCTGACCCTCGAGCTTGGCGTAGATGCGAACCCCGGGGTTGGGGCTGAGCGGGCTGATGTCGACCGTCGGCGTGTTGCCGATGAGGTCGATCACGTTGTCGTACAGCGCCACTGCTGCTCCCGGGTCGGGCCTGATGGAACCGATGCAGCGTATCCGCCTGCCACCGAGGCACTCCCCTTCGACAACTGCCGTCAGGCCCTCGACCGGGTGTGACGTCGGACACGTATTTCGTTGACAGGAGCCGCGGGCCGTGCTCCACTGCCGGGGTTACCGAGCGGTAACTCGGATAACGCAGGACAGACCGTGACGCCGGCCGCAGGCCGGAGAAGGAGCTTCCACGTGCGCGCTGGCACCACCAGACGACTCGCCACCACCCTGATCGGCACCGGTCTCGTGCTCGGTCTCGTCGCCTGCGACGACCCGCCCACCTCGGTGACCACCAACGTGGGCTACGGCTGCGAGATCCTCTCGAACCACTGGCTCGTGCCGGACTCCACCGGGACCCTCGACTCCGACTACACCGTCACCGCTCCCCAGGCCGTCAAGCCCGATGCCGACTTCGAGGTGAAGGTCGTCCCCGAGCCCTACTTCGTGAGCGGCACCCCGACGTCGAGCGGCACGGTCACCGAGACCAGCCAGCTGAAATGGCGGGTGGCGATCCCGGCCGGGACCTCCCTCAACTCCCACGAGATCAGTGACTGGGCCGATGTTGGCAGCGGCACCCCCACGTCGAGCGCGGCCGCCGGCTACGTCGAGGTGGTGGTGCCCGGCCCCATCCCCACCGACACCACCGCCACCCTCCCCACCCTCACCCTCGACCTCAAGGTCACGGGCTCGCTCGGCGCCACCGTCGAACAGAAGATCCACGGATCGTCGTACTCGGCCTACGGCTTCAGCGTGCGCAGCAAGGTCACCGGGACGCTCGTGGGAACCCTCAACCCGACCCTCAACTGCTTCCCCGATCCCAGCCCGACCCTCCACCAGACGCTGGTGAGCGACGACGTCAAGGCGCCGGTCATCACCGTCACCGCCCCGGCCAAGGACGCCACCTACGCCAGGAACAGTGCCGTGACCGCCGACTTCTCGTGCGACGACGGCGACGGCGTCGGGGTCGCCTCCTGCGTGGGCACGGTGACGAACGGCAGCGCGATCGACACGTCGACGGCGGGCACCAAGACCTTCACCGTCACCGCAACCGACAACGAAGGCAAGGTCCGGACCGCGTCGGTCACCTACACCGTCAGCCCCTGACGTCGTCGGCGACGGAGGCCGTCGCCGTGCTGGTCGCCCACCCGTCGTCCGACAGCGTCGCCCTACAGGTCAACACGCTGTGGCTGCTCTCTTCCGGGGGCGGCCACAGCCGCGATCATCCCTCGACGATCTCGACCGGTTGCTCCTCGATCGCCCCGCCGTCGAGCAACCAGGCTCGCAGCATCGGCTGGGTGTCGCGCAGCGACACGATCACGTAGATCCAACCCTCGAGAAGGGGGTTGTCGGCCTTCGCCACATCGGTGGGCGACGGGTACGGGTCGGTGTGGGTGTGGGAGTGCATCACCCCGATGACGTCGAGTCCGAGCGGACCGAGCTGCTGATCGGCCGCCAGGAACCCGTCGGGCCCGATCGCATAGGTCTTGGCCGACTCGTCGGCGTTGCGCGTGGGCACGAACGACTCGATGGACGCGCTCCCCCACGCCCCGCCGAGCAGCCCGCAGGCTTCGTTGGGCAGACCGGTGATGGCGTGGCTGACCATCTGGACGTGAGCCGATCGCGATATGCGCACCATCATCGCCACCGTAGGCCGTCCGGGGGAAGGTCCGGCACGCCAGCCCGGACACCCGCCCTGCCCCGCCCCCACCCCAATCGAGGTGTGGGTGCTCTGGTCGAATTATTCGACCGTTCTGCCCACACCTTCGGCTCCGAGCGGTCAGCGACTGGCTCCCACCACCATCCAGCGGTCGCCACCGAACCGAACCAGCAGGACCACCGCCCGCACGACCATGAGAAGGCCGAACGACGCCCAGACCCAACCGATTCCTAAGCCGAGGGGGATCACGGGAGCCACCGCCAGCGCCAGCGCCACCGCCGCGGCCGCCATGCCCCAGGCCAGGAACCGCTGGTCGCCGGCGCCGATGAGGACCCCGTCGAGCACGAAGGCCACGGCTCCCAGCGGTTGCAGGACGGCCACCCACAACAGGAGGAAGCCCACCAGCTCGACCACGTCGCCGTCGGGGGTGAAGAACCGCCCGACGACCGGAGCCGACATCGCCACCAACACCGCCACCGCCCCACTCGCGTAGAGACCCAATCGCAGCAACCGGTTCGAGACCTCTCGTGCGCTGCGCTGGTCGCCGGCTCCGAGGTACCGACCCACCAGGGCCTGCGCGGCGATGGCAAGGGCGTCCATGCCCATGGCGAGGAAGCTCCAGATCTCGAAGGCGATCTGGTGCGCGGCGACGTCGTCGCGCCCGATCCTCGTCGCGACCGCGGTCAGGGCCAGCAGCGAGCCCCGCAGCGCGGCGGTCCGGATGACCAGGTCTGCGCCCACGCGCAACAGCCGCCGCTGAGCGGCCAGATCGGGCCGGAGGGCAACGTGCTCGCCTCGAGCCGAGCGGCCGACGGCCCAGAGGTAGACACCAGCCCCCGCCACCTGGGCGATGACGGTGCCGAGGGCCGAGGCTCCCAGACCGAAGCCGAGCCCGACCACCAGGACCAGCTCCAGCACGAGGTTGATGAGCGCGGTGCCCACCGCCACCACCAGCGGGGTCCGCGTGTCCTGGAGGCCCCGCAGGTAACCGGTTCCGGCCAGCACCAGCAGCAGGAACGGAAGGCCGAGCAGGCTGATCCGCAGGTACCAGAGCGCGTGGTCGGCCACCTCGCCGCTGGCGCCGAGCGCTCGCACGAGCGGATCGCTCGCCAGGCCGAGCCCGGCAGCCAGCACCACGCCCACGCCGAGCCCGAGCCACATCCCCTGCACCGCCTGTTCGGCGGCGCCGCGGCGGTCGCCGGCGCCGAGCAGCCTCGCCACGGCGGCGGTTGTGCCGTAGGCGAGGAAGATGCACAGCGAGTAGCCGGTGAGGAGGATCGACGACGCCACCGCCAGGCCGCCCAGCTGCGGCGTACCGAGATGGCCCACAACCGCGGTGTCGACGAGCAGGTAGACCGGCTCGGCCAGCAACGTGACGAACGCCGGACCCGCCAGCCGGGCGATGTCGCGGTCGAAGCGGCGGGCGGACATGCCCGCCAGCATGGCCCCACCGCCGACCCCGCCCCGGACCGACCGACCCACCGACCCAACCCGGGAGGTGTGAGTAGTTCGGTCGAATTATTCGACCAAGGTGCTCACACCTGCCGGACGTCGCGGGCTCGCTCGGATCTCAAGGGGTCGGCCGGGGTCGCCTCCGGTAGCCTGACCGGTCGCCCAGACACCCCGTCGCCCACCATCCCCTGGACCCATGGCCCCCAAGAAGCCCAAGCAGAAGCCCGGCACCACCGTCGTGGCATCGAACCGCCAGGCTCGACGTGACTACGAGATCATCGACACGTGGGAGTGCGGGATCATGCTGCGGGGCAGCGAGGTCAAGTCGCTCCGGGAGGCACGAGTGACGCTCACCGACGCGTTCGCCCGCTTCGAGGGCCGAGACCTCTACCTGGTCGGCCTGCACATCAACGCCTACTCGGCCGCGTCTGCGCAGGGCGGTCACGAACTGGCCCGCACCCGCAAGCTGCTGGCCCACCGCCACGAGCTCGATGAGATGCACGCGCGGGTCACCCAGGAGCACCTCACCCTCGTACCGTTGTCGCTCTACTTCAAGGACGGCCGAGCGAAGCTGGAGATCGGTCTGGGTCGCGGCCTGAAGCACTACGACAAGCGCCAGGTGATCGCCCGGCGCGAGGCCGACCGCGATGCCCAGCGCGCCATGTCGGCCCGCAACCGGGCCGGCGACTGAGCGACCGCCCTAGGCGTCGGTGCAGGTGCGGGCCGCCGCGGCCGAGAGATCCGCAGGTGTGAGCACTCTGGTCGAACAGTTCGACCGTTCTACTCACACCTCGAACTCGGGGTGGAGCAGACGTCGGTCGCCGCTACGCTTGACCGGCCACCCGTCGCCACGTTTCAGCGGGTGGATCCTTGACAAGGGGCTGACCGGTTTCGACGTGGGGACCGGAAGCCGGACGTGCGACCCGAGTTTCTCAGACTCGTTAAACGGGGAACCAACAGAAGCGCCGATGGCGACTTCGCTCTCGCCGCCTGATCATTCACTGATCTAGCCAAGAGAGACATCGTGACCAGCAATGGCGCACGGGGCCAGACCACTACAGCCCGGCAACAGAAGTAGGGGTTGACGGCGAGAAAGACCGCTGACGGTGGGAAAGACCACTGACGTTCCGGAAAGACGGAGCGGTGGGCGCAAGCCCAACTGACCCGGCAGCGAGCCAGCCGTCACGGCTCAGCCTCGGGAATGGTCGTAGCGCGGTCGTCAACCGCCTCGCGGACGGGAGTTCGATTCTCCCCAGCTCCACCAACACCCTCACCCAGCGATTCTGCCGAAGGCCGCAGAACGCTGGGGAGTGCTGCCACCCTTCCAGCAGGTCATCGCTCGTTCGGCACCGAGGCAGCCAAGAGGGTGCGATCGCACGCCGCTAGCCGTCTACGAGACAGCGATGTTCGCTGTCGGGGAAGTCTCTCATCGCCAGCTGTATCGAGGCCTCGGCATCTATGTCGCGCACGAGGTCGTCGATCCGGCTGGCCGTGGTGGGCCGAGGTTCCGATGTCGGATCCACGCACGCCAGCACTCGGTTGAACTCCTCTACGAGCTCGAGCCTGTCTTCGAGTGGCGCTGACAGCGCGAAATCGCGGGCAAGGGGGTTGAACGTGCTCTCACAGACGTTGTCGTGAGTGAGAGTCGGTCCGCCAGGCGGCGAGCTCACCTCGTACATGAGACCTCCGCCGTCCGATGCCGGGAACGGACCGTGTACACCGAATCCCTGCGCCATCAGGCACTCGGCGGTGTCTGCCAAGGCAGCCTTCAGCGCGTCGATCCGGGGCGACGAACCGGGCAACTCTCCCGTTCGCTCGAACTCGGCGATGATCCGCTCGGCCTCGGCTCGTACCTTCGGCATGTCCTCCATCGAGACGAAGCCGCCTTCGTCAGGTTCGTGACCACCTCCGAACCATCCGATCTGCTCCCCGT
>JAAZBK010000072.1 GCA_012513855.1 Acidimicrobiales bacterium | reverse complement strand
CCGTCGTGCCACTGACACGTGTGGCACTCCTCCGACCACTCCCCCATGCGGGTGACGTCGGAGATTGCTGCGTACACCGCCTCGGGCGAGGCGGCGATGTCTCTGGAGATCTCGATCCTGGTCACGGACAGGATTCCACCACATTCGAACGGACTCGCCGGATGAGGTACTCGGAACGGAAGTCGGCACGCGCTCCGGATGCTCGGCGAAGTCAGCGGATCCGGCGTCCAGTGGTCTCGGTGGGGGTGACGACGAGCCACCTCGACTTGGGGGCATCGACCCAGGGCACGAGGTCGATCTTCTCCAGGTCGAGCACGTCCTCGACGGTCCTCGGCTCGTGCCCGTGACCTTTCACCACCACGCTCCAACCCTGGTGGGTGTCGACATCGACCTCGTCGACCTCGAAGGCGACGCTGCTCATCATCGTGGCGGCCGCCAGCTTCGTACCGGCCTCGGTCCGGATCACGATCGTGCCCTCGTGAACGACGAAGTTCACCGGGAAGATGTCGGGGGCAGACCCGTCGATCACTGCGATGCGTCCGTAGCTCTTCTGGCCGAGGAGCTCCCAGGCCTCCTCCACACTGAGCTCCTCCAGACCCGTGGGCGGGTCACTCCGGTGTGCAGAGTCGGTCATGGCGATCCTCCTCACTAGCGGTCCACTCCAGCGTGGACCCGGCCGCGGCGGCGCGGAAGGGCAATAGGTCCCGATCCCGAACCTCGCGGTGCACCCGTAGCGGTTGCCCTGAAGTGCCAGCCGGAGGACCGACCGATCACGGATGGACGCCCAAGGCGCGAGCGCTCAGGTACCGGTGAAGTTCGGCTTGCGCTTCTCCTTGAACGCCCGCGGACCCTCTTTCGCATCGTTCGTGTTGAAGATGATGGGCTCGCCGATCTCGAGCTCTCGCTTGAGGCCCTCGGCCTCGGTCATGGCGGCCGTCTCGCGCATCGACTGGAGCACGGCCTTGACCGCGAGCGGTCCGTTCTCGGCGATCCGGTCGGCGATCTCACGGGCCTTGGTGAGGGCCTGACCGTCGGGCACGACGTGGCCGATGAGGCCGATCTCCTTGGCTTCGGCGGCGGAGATGAGGCGGCCGGTGAGGAGCAGGTCGGCGGCCATGGTGAAGCCGATCTGGCGCTGGAGGCGAACCGTCGAGCCGCCGAGCGGGAACAGTCCCCGCTGCACCTCGGCGATGCCGAGCTGGGCCGACTCGCCGGCCACCCGGATCTCGGTGGCCTGGAGGATCTCGGTGCCGCCGGCCACGCAGTAGCCCTCCACCGCGGCGATCAGCGGCTTGCCGGGCCGGTAGTGGCGCAGGAGCGACTTCCAGTGGAGGTCTGGGTCCTCGGCCATGCGGGCCGCGTCCTCCTCGGAGAACCCGTCGGCGAGCGCCTTGAGGTCCATGCCGGAGCAGAAGTCTCCGCCGGCACCGGTGAGGATGCCCACCCGCAGTTCGGGGTCCTCGTCGAGCATCTTCCAGGCGTCGTAGGCACCCACGAGCATGGAGGGGCTGAAGGCGTTCTTGGCGTCGGGCCGGTTCAGCGTGACGGTGAGGACGTGGCCGTCTCGTTCGACGATGAGGTGCGAGTCATCTGACATGCCGTCAGACTAGAACACGTTCCAGTTTGGGCAGGATCCATCGACATCACTCTCGTTGCAGAAGTGGCTGGGACACGACCACCGCTGCAACGAGACTCATCTCATCCCAGACCGAGTACGTCTCGTTGCAGAAGTGGCTGGAATTCGACCACCGCTGCAACGAGAACTGGGCAGCTCGCTTCGCCTGCCACTGAGGTGCGAGCCGAGATGCGTTCTGGGGTTCGAGCTCGCAGGCGATCGGCTACTTGCCGGCGTTGCTCTCGCGGAGAGCGGCCTCGATGTTGTCGAGTGCGGCGACCACCCGGTCGGTCTGGGCCTGCTGCTCGACGATCACCCGAGCGAGCCAGAACCGGAAGAGCCGGGTGAGCGAGTAGCGGACGAACAGACCCACGCCGACCATGACCATCCCGAGTCCGAGAAGTCCGCCGGAGATGAGGGAGGGGATCTGATCGGCCACGAACGCCGTGCCCGACGCCTGCCACCACGCGATCAGGACGAGCGCCAGACCGATGAGCGGGATGGCCACGCCGGCCTTCAACAAGAGGGTCTCGGCCTCGGCCAACGGCTCGGGAACGGCTAGCGCCTGGACCCCCGCGTCCAACCGGTCTGTGGCGCGGGTCGAGGACTTACCCGGATCGTCGATCTTGGCGTCGGCGGCAGGGTTCACGTTGGTCATGGGTTGGCTCCGAGGTAGGCGGCCGAGAGTTCGGCCTCGATTTCGGCTGGGGGTCCGGATGCGATGACGTATCCGTGCTGCATGATCAGGGCCTGGTCGGCCACGCCCAGAACGGTCCGGGCGAACTGTTCCACGACCAGGATCGAGACACCCTCGTGGGCGATCCCGGCGACGATCTCGTAGAGCTCGGCCACGATGAGCGGTGCCAGGCCCATGGAAAGCTCGTCGATGATCAGCAGGGCCGGATCGGTGGCGAGGCCGCGGGCCATGGCAAGCATCTGCTGCTCGCCGCCCGACATGGTGCCCGCCATCTGGTCGAGCCGCTCGCCAAGCCGCGGAAAGCGGGCGACCGCTCGCTCGATCACCTGTTCCTCTGACGTGCCGGCAAACGTCGCCATCTTCAGGTTCTCTCGGACGGTGAGGTTCCGGAAGATGCCGCGTCCCTCTGGGATGGTGCACAGGCCGATACGGGCCAGGGCGTCGGGCTTCACGCCGTTCACGTGACGACCGGCCACGTGGACGCAGCCCGAAGCCACCGGATGCTGGCCCGTGGCCACCTTGAGCGTGGTGCTCTTACCTGCTCCGTTGGGACCGAGCAGCGCGACCACCTCACCGCGCGGTACCACGAGGTCCACCCCGTTCAGGACCTGGATCCGTCCGTAGCATGCGGTGACGCCACGGAGCTCCAGCAAGGGGGCGTCGTCGCCTGAGGTGAGTAGCGCGGTGGTGTCTGAACCAGCGGTGCGGCGGGACGTGAAGATGCTCATGAGGCTCCCAGCTCCGCCCCCTGGCCGAGGTAGGCATCGACCACTTGAGGGTTGGCCTGGATCTCGGCGGCGGTGCCGGTGGCGAGAACGAGACCGAAGTTGAGCACGGTGATCGTCTGGCACAGGCGCATCACCAGTGGGACGTCGTGCTCGACGAGCAGCACCGCCATGCCGCCTTCGGCGAGCCTCGTGAGGATCTCCGCGAACCGGTCCGTCTCCTGGTGGTCGAGACCGGATGCCGGCTCATCGAGCAGCAGGAGCTTGGGCTGGCCCGCGAGGGCGCGGGCCAGCTCCACGAGGCGGGCGTTGCCGGTGGACAGCGAATCAGCCCGCTGGCCGGCCACGCTGGTGAGGCCCACTCGGGCCAGCAACTCGTCGGTGATCTCGCCCGGACTCTGATCGGACCCCCTCACCAGCTCAGCCGCTGTGAGGACGTTGTCTCGCACGCTCAACGAGCCGAACAGCTCGAGTCGCTGGAACGTTCGGGCCATGCCCAGTCGGGCGCGCTTGTGCGCCGCGAGCTTGGTGATGTCGGCCCCATCGAGCACGACACGACCCGCGGTGGGGGCCTGCAGGCCGGTGAGAACATTGAACGTGGTGGTCTTGCCAGCACCGTTGGGGCCGATCAGACCGGTGATCTGGCCCGCCTCGACGTCGAGGTCGACGCGGTCGACCGCCATGTGGCCGCCGAAGCGGACCGAGACCTCATGTGCTTCGAGTATCGGCATCGCACCCCCCCCATCGAAGTCCGAGCTCACCGTCGAGTCCTGCCAACTGTTCCGCGCTGGTGCCCCGCCCGACAGGTATCTCCTCCGGCAACACGGCACTCCGCGGCGGCACCAGGAGAGCCCGAAGACGGGCCGCTAGAGCGCCCGGCCCGACCGCCTGTCGATCGTCGATGTCGAGCGTGCCATCGCGCTTCTGACGACGGCGCTCCAGCGCGGCGTTGACCTGTCCGATGGTCTGGGCGACGGCACCGTCGGGGTTGGCGGCCAGCGAGATGCCGGCCAGACCGGGAGCGATGATCATCAGGTTCTTGAGGATCGGGTAGGTGGATCCGATGATCGGGAACATCACTATCAACAGCGCACCGATGACCGCTCCGGCCACCGCTCCGATGCCGCCGACCACCGCCATCAAGACGATGGGAAGCGCTGGTACCGCACCCTCCAACAGGGCGAACTGGGTGGGGCCAGCCTGGCCACGCCACTGCGCCAGAAGTACGCCGCCGAGGCCGGCGATGGCGGCCGACATGGCGAACACCTCGACCTTGAGCATGGTGACGTCGAGCCCGATGGTCGCGCAGCCTGCGGGGCTGTCCTTCATGGCCTGGAGCCGGCGACCGAACGACCCTCGCTTGAGGGCCGAGATGACGATCCCGAGCACACCGATCACCAGCGCCATCAGGACCAGGTAGGCACGGTCGCTGGTGACACCGGCGTTACCGATCTGAAAGCGCGGGAACTCGGCGTTGCTGCGAAAGCTGGCCACCTGGTTGAACACAGCCTTCTCGCAGAAGAGGGCGAAGGCCATGGTGGCCAACGCCAGGTACACCCCGCGGAGCTTGAGCGTGGGGAGGGCCACCACCGCACCGATGGCTGCGCACACCAGGAGCACGACAAGGACGCCCGCAGGGCTGCCCCCAGGCGCCACCACCCGCATCACCACGGCTCCGATGCCGGCAAACGCCAACGGGGCCAGCGAGATCTGACCGCCCAGGCCGGTGAGCGGAACGAGCGACAGCATGATCACGCCGATGGCGAGCCCGCTGCCCACGGCGTTGAACACGTTGCCGGTCATGATCGAGGGCAGCACGAACGCCACCAGGAGCAGCCCGAACGCGGCGAGCGCCGCCTCTGTGACCGATGGCTTGGGGATGCGGCCCTTGTCTATCCGGCCACCGAATACGGCGGCCTTCTCCTGGGGCACCAACAACAACACGGCAAACAGCATCAGGACCGGCACCGTGTCGACATTGATCCAGTCGGGCATGTGGACGTCGTAGTGACGCACCGCCTCGCGGAGGATCCCGAGGATCAGGGCGCCGACGGCGGTGAGCGGAAGGCTGCGCAACCGTCCGACCATGGCCGCGGCGTAGGCATTGATGACCAGGAACGTGAGCTGTACCTGGTCGAGTCGCAGGATCGGTGCAACCAGTATCCCGGCGATTCCGGCGAGCATGCAGCCCAGCGCCCAGGCCAGAGATGAGATGCGTCGAGGATCGGTTCCGTTCAGTGCCGCCAGTTCACGGTCGTCGACCACTCCTCTCATGGCGACGCCGACGCGGGTGTTGTAGAGCACGACTCGCAGAGCGACCGCCACCACCACCGCCACGGCCATCACGATGAGCTGGTGGTAGGTGACCGCCACGTCGCCGATGGTGATCTTCTCACCCCGGTAGAACTCCGGTAGTGAGGCGATGATCTCGTTGGGCGGCCAGATGATCGAGGCGAGCTGGATCAGAGCCACCAAGAGACCGATCGGCACCACCAACCTCACTATGGGGCTGGCGTCGGCCAGCCCCTTCATCAACACCCGATCGACCACGAACCCGAGAGCTGGAGCGAACACCAGGAGGGTGATGGCCAGCGCCAGCGGCACCGGCAGGCCCCACGCGTCTGGCGAGGAGAGCTGCCAGTAGACGTAGGCGCAGAACATGGCGATGGCACCGTGGGCGAAGTTGAAGATGCCTGAGGTGGTGTAGGTGAGCACCAGCCCGCTGGCCGCCACGGCGTAGATGGCCGCCGACGTCAGCCCGAACGTGACGATGATCAACAGATCGTTCACATCACGCTCCCACCACTAGCACGGTTTCACCCACTACAGCGTTGAACCGTTCAGCTCGGGATCGGTCACCTCGACGGTGTTCTCGGGTTGGCAGGCGAAGGTGCCGACCTCTTCGGGCCAGACCCGGGTGAACTCGCCCCCCTGGACCTGCATGAGGAGGCCGCAGTTGGCCCGGGCCCGGTTGCCTGGATCTGTCGCCCAATGAAGGCCGCCTGCATCCCATTCGTTGATCTTGGCCATCGCTGCCATGAGCGAGTCACGAGTGAGGTCGGCGCCGGCGTTCTTGGCTGCCAGCGCGAACAGAAGCCCTGCGGAGAACGACTGGACGCCGAGCGAGGTCGGCTGGATGCTGGCGCCCACCGACTCGTAGGCGTCGAGGAACTGCTGCATGGCGGGGACGTCGCCGGCCTCTTCGAACGGAACTGTGTTGAGCTCGACGTAGACGCCCTCGCTGTTGGGCTCGGTGAGCAGCTCGGGGTCGTAGTACTGGGCGCCGAGGAAGACCACCTCTGGCTCCACGCCCTGAGCGGCCATGTCTCGCAGGAGCTTGACCGTCTCGCCGACCTCCGAGACCATCGTTACGAACTTGACGCCCTCTTGCTTGAGACGCTGCGCTTCGGCGGAGTAGGTCTCCTGACGGAGCTGGGTGTCGGCCACCACCTTGAACTCGTAGCCGACCTTGGGCCAGGTGTGCTGAAGGCGCAGCGCCTGGAACCAGGCGGCCTCGACCTGTGACGACGAGATGATCGCTGCGCTCTTGACTGCGTCCGGGTAGAGCTCGGCGAGGTAGCGGGCCGGCCCGACAGCGTTGTCGGCCGGCGGGTTCGGCACGGGCGTGAAGACGTTGGGAGCGAGGGTCTTGCCCGGTGTGGCCGAGTAGGCGGCGATGTCGGGAAGACCGCACTCGACGGAGATCTTGGCACCGTCGGCATCGAACACGGAACCGGTACCGACCAGGGCGAACAAGCCTGCATTGCAGGCCTCCTCCACCGCCTCGGGCACCGCGAACAGGGCGGAGTCGAAGGTGGAGAGCTCCAACGTCCGCCCGTTGATGCCACCGAGATCGTTGCAGTAGTCGACGAACGCCTTCATCGATTCCTCGATGCTGGCGGTTGGCACCTTCACGGCGCCGGCGCGATCTGACACCACGCCGATCTTGATGGTGGTCTCCGTCACCCCCGTCTCGCTGGCGGTGGGGGTGAAGCCCTCGGGTGCAGCCCCGCACGGCGACTCCATGGTTCCGAACATGGGCACCGCCGGCTCGCCATCGCCCTCGGGCGTCGATCCGCTCGGGGCAGTAGGGGTCGGGCCACCTCCGCCACCCGAACCAGACCCCAGACCGGCAGAGAGCTCCTCGTCAGTGAGGCGACTACCGCATCCAGCAGCGATGAGGGCCAGCGCGCAGACGGCCGCAACCATGCGAGATCTCATCAATTTCATCCCCTGTTCCGTCGAACCAGAGCACCGTAGCGCAATCCGCGAGCTGATTCTGACGAGGCGTCAGATCTGCTGTGACCTGTGTCGACCCAGTCATGGTGCACCATGAAAAGGTCGGTCGCTGCGACCTTCACCGCACAAGTACCGTTCGCCTCGTCGACCTTGCCCGGCGAACGTGGTGGTATCGGACCCGCGACCCTTTGAGTCGAGAGGGTTGCTCGAGCGGCGGTCGCAACCTGCTCGACACGCTCCGGGCGCCGCAGGACGCGGCCGCGTTCGTTCAGCCGGCGGCGAGCAGGGCTCCGAGGCGGCGGAGGTGGGCGGTGCTGCCTCCGAGGGTGAGCTCGACGTGGCGGGCCCAGCGGAAGGTGCGGTGGACCGGGTAGTCGATGTCGACGCCGATCCCGCCGTGGAGGTGCTGGGCCGCGTGGGTGACCCGGTGGGCCCCGTCGGCCGCCCACGACTTGGCGATGGCCAGTTCCTCGGCGGCGGGCATCCCGCTGTCGAGCCGCCATGCCGCCTGGTGGGCGGTGAGGCGGATGGCCTCGGTGTCGATGTAGGCGTCGGCGGCGCGGTGGGCCACGGCCTGGAACGTGGCGATCGGCGAGCCGAACTGCTTGCGATCGCTGGTGTAGGTGGCGGTGGTCCGCAGTGCGGCCTCGCAGACGCCGGCCTGGATGGCGCACAGCGCGGCGATGCCGCGATCCGCCGTCCACGCGGTGACCGCTGCTCCCCCATCGACCTCACCCACCACGTCGGCAGCGGTCACGGCCACGCCGTCGAAGGTGAGCGTGGTGAGCGGCTCGAGGTTCACCGACACGTTGCGCTCCGCGCTGACGCCGGCCGCGGTCGGGTCGACCAGGAACACCGTCGAGGTTCCATCGCCCGTGCGGGCAGGTACCAGCACCCGCTGGGCCAGGTGGGCCGACGGCACCAGGGACTTGGCCCCGGAGATGCGCCAGCCGGCGCCGTCGACCACGGCCTCGGTGGCCGGGACCTCGGGCGGTAGGCCGTCGCCGCCCTCGGACAGGGCGGCGGTGAGCACCACGTCGCCGGCGATCACGCCGGGCAGCCACTGCGCCTGCTGTTCGGTGGTTCCGAACTCGGCCAGCGGAAGAGCCCCCAGCGCGAGGGTGGCGTAGGCCGGGATCGGAGCCACGTTGCGGCCAACCTGCTCCAGGATCAGCGCCAGCTCGAAGAGGCCAAAGCCTCCCCCGCCGTGGACCTCGGGCAGGCACAGGCCCAACAGGTCGGCCTTGGCCAGCTCGGCCCACAGCTCGCGGTCGAACCAGTCGCCGCCGGGGTCGGTCTCGACCTCGCGCACCCGCTCGGGCGTGGAGCGTTCGGAGAGGATCTGGGCCGCGAGGTCGCGCACCGCGGCCTGTTCGTCGGAAAGCGTGAAGTCCATGGTGGTCGTCCTCCTACATCCGTGGGGTGCGGGGCATGCCGAGGCCGAACATGGCGATCAGGTCCCGCTGGATCTCGTTGACCCCACCGCCGAAGGTGAGGATGGTGGTGCCCTGGAAGCCGCGGTTGAGGCGGGCGGCCAGCTCCACGCCGGGCGACTCGGGGTCGAGCGCCGATGCCTGGCCCACGATCTCCATGAGCAGCTGGTAGGCGTCGGTGAAGAACTCGGTGCCGAAGACCTTGATCGAGCTGGCGTCGGCCGGGTTCACCGCCTCGCCGGCGGCCTCAAGGGCCGCCACCTTCCAGTTGAGGAGGGTGAGGTACTCGATGCCGGCACGCACCTTGGCCAGGTTGATCTGCACCCACTCCTGGTCGATCACCCGCTTGCCGTCGACCGTGGTGGTGGTGCGGGCCCACTCGAGCACGTCGTCGTAGTTGCGCTCGATCATCCCGGGCGGGGCCAGGCCCACCCGCTCGTAGTTGAGCTGGTTGACGATGAGGTTCCAACCGCCGTGGAGCTCTCCGATGATGGCGGAGTCGGGCACCTTCACGTCGTCGTAGAACGTGTTGAAGGTGCTGGCGTTCACCATCGTGTGGATCTTGGAGTAGCTGTAGCCGGGGTCGGTGGTGGGCACGGCGAAGACGGTGATGCCACGGTGCTTGGGAGCGTCGGGATCCGTTCGGGCCGCGAGCCAGATGTAGTCGGCGTAGTTGGCGAGCGACGTGAAGATCTTCTGGCCGTTGATCACCCACTCGTCGCCGTCCTTCACCGCGGTGGTGGTGAGCGACGCGAGGTCGGTGCCCGACTCGGGTTCGGTGTAGCCGATGGAGAAGTGCAGGTCGCCGGCGAGGATCTTGGGCAGGAAGAAGTCCTTCTGCTCCTGGTCGCCGAACTGCATGATCGTCTGGCCGACGGTGTTGATCGACAGGAACGGGGTCGGGGCACCAGCCCGCCACGACTCGTTCATGAAGATGAACTGCTCGACCGGACCGAAGCCTCGACCGCCGTACTCCTCGGGCCAGCCGGCGCCGAGCCAGCGGTCCCGGCCCATCTGGCGCACCGCTTCGAGACAGGCGGGGTCGCCCGTCTCGCCGGCGAACGACGCCGCCGTCACCTCCGGCGTCATGAGCTCGGCGAAGTAGGCGCGGAGCTCGTCGCGGAGCTTCTCCTGCTCGGGGGTGTACGCGATGTGCACCTGCTGCTCCCTTGGTTCCCCTGTCGAAAACTAGAACACGTTCTAGCAGCTTGACCGGAAACGGGTCGCAGGCACCTCGAGAGCCAGACGAGGTCGGACTCGTACCGGTCACGCGAGGGCTCTTTCGCAGCGGCGGGTACCAGCGGTTACCTCGGAGCGCGGATCACCACCGGAACGAGTCGACCGTGCCTACGCTCCTCGCCATGTCGAAGCGCCTACCGCTCGTGATCGCCGCCACCGCCGAAGAGATCGTCCACGTCCCGCCCTCGGTGCCGCGGGTGATCACCGGGCTCGGGAAGTCGGCCGCAGCGGTGGCCACCGCCGGGGCCCTGGCCCGCCTCGGCCACGAGGCAGGCGGACTGGATGGGCTGCGGGTGCTCAACGTGGGCACCGCGGGCGCGCTGCGGGACGGGCTCGAGGGACTCCACACCCCCGGAACGGTGTTCAACCACGACATCAACGGCGATGCCATCCGGGCCCTCGGCTACGACCCGCAGGATGAACTGAAGGTCGACGGCGACCACACCGTCCTGGCGTCGGGCGACCTCTTCGTGACCGACCCGGTGGTCCGGGCTCGACTGGCAGAGCGCGCTCACCTGGTCGACATGGAGGGCTACGCGGTGGCGCTCGCCTGCCTGCGCTTCGACGTCCCGCTCACGCTGGTGAAGCACGTCTCCGACAACGCCGACGAGACCGCCCACGACTGGCCCACCGCCGTGGCAGCCAGCGCCGTGGTCCTCGGCGAGTGGGTCACCCGCCACCTCGACGGCGAGGTCTGAGCCCAACAGACCGGGGGGCAGGGCAGACGCACCAGGACGGGCGGCTTCGG
>JAAZBK010000071.1 GCA_012513855.1 Acidimicrobiales bacterium | reverse complement strand
GGAAGGGCACGCGGACCATGGGTGCAGGTGCCACCTTCTCGGCCAGTCCCATCAGGTGGTGCTCCTCTCGATCGGCGACCGCGGTGAAGTCGGCGAGGTTGCGGTAGAGATCGCCCAGCTCGGTGTCCGCCAGGGATTCTGCCCGAGCGGCGATGGCTTCCGGCGGGGTGTCGGTGAAGCGGGGGTGCATGCGGTTGACCACCAGCGCCGAGACCTCGATGTCGGCTTCGGCGAGCTTGCCGGCGAAGAACTCGGCTTCGGTGACGGTGTCGCGCTTGGGCGATGCCACCAGCACGAACGAGGTGACGGGGCTGCTCAGGAGGTCGAGCACCAGCTCCGCTCTCTCCTTGAACCCCTCTTCCATGCCGTCGAAGGCCTGGAAGAACGCGACCGCGTCGTCGAACACCTCGCCGCCCACCACCTTGGACACGCTGCGGATGAACGCCTGGGCGGCCACGTTCACCGCCTTCATCACGCCACGGGTGGGCGCCATGAGCACCCGGTAGAGGCGGTGGTCGAGGAAGCGGGTGAGGCGCCGAGGGGCGTCGAGGAAGTCCAGTGCGTTGCGGCTCGGAGGGGTGTCGACCACCACCAGGTCGAAGTCGGGATCGGTGTGGAGGTCGTACAGCTTCTCCATCGCCATGTACTCCTGCGTGCCCGAGAGCGCGCCAGAGATGTTCTTGTAGAAGCGGTTGTCGAGGATGCGCTCGGCCTGATCGGGGTCGGTGGAGTAGCGGGTGACCAGCGCGTCGAAGGTGCCCTTGGTGTCGAGCATCACGGCCGACAGCTCGCCGGGCCACCCGCCTTCGATCTTCTGGGGCTCGTTCCCGATGCCCAGGTCGCCCAGGCCCAGCGCGTCGGCGAGTCGCTTGGCCGGGTCGATGGTGACGACCACGGCCCGGCGGCCCAGGCGGGCGGCCTCCATGGCCAGCACGGCTGCGGTGGTGGTCTTGCCGACCCCGCCCGAACCGGAGCAGATGATGATCGACCGCTCAGCGACGAGATCGGTCAGGAGCTGGTGGGCCCGGTCGCGGCCAGCCGGAGCCGTGGCGCCCCTCGGGGTCATCGGGCCGCCTCCGGCTGGCCCAGAGCGGCGGCGTCGACCTCGTGGATGCCAGCGAGGAGGGAGCCGGCCAGGAGGTCGAGTTGAGCCGGACCTATCTCGGCGTCGAACACGTACGGGAGCCGGAGCTGGGGCAGCGGGAGGGCGTCGAGCAGGCGCGCCGTCTGCTGGAGCTGAAGACCGGTGCGCTCACGGCGGAACTCCGCAGCCGCTCGCAGCTCGTCGGCCTCGCCGGCTCGAAGCGAGGCTCCGGCAGCGTCGGCCGCCGCCTCCGGGTCTGCATCCAGGCCGGGTAGATCGTCGTAGAGGCCGTTCACCACCACCGGGCCGAGGCTCACGCCGACGCGGTCCTCCAGCTGGTAGGCCGTGTCGATCAACTCGTTGACCGGGGTCTCCTCGGGCAGGGTGACGAGCACGACCTGGCAACGCGACGGGTCTCCCAGAAGGTCGAGGACGTCGCGCGCCTGGGTGTTGATGGGGCCGAGCCGCACGGCGTCGGCCAGTCCGCTGGCCGACTGGAGGAAGGAGATGGCGTGTCCGGCCGCGGGGGCGTCGAGGATCAACAGGTCGGCCGCGGTGGCACGCTCGAGCTGCTTGACCTTCCCGAGCACGAGGATGTCGCGGATGCCGGGGACCGCGGTGGACACCATGTCGAGCGCGCCGCTGGCCAGCAGGCGCTTGGAGATGCGGTTCATGCCGGCGTTCTGGAGGTAGTCGAGCAACGCGTCGTCGGGTGTGAGCGTGCGGGCCCGAACCGGCCCGCTCACCGGGTTCTCGCCGGCCGGAAGGAGCTCGACCTCGTCGTAGGAGAACGACGGCTGGTCGAACATGGCGGCGAGCCCCGACTTGCCCTCCACCTCGATGATCAGCGACGAGAGGCCCTCCTTCGATGCGGCTCGGGCGAGCGCGGCCGAGACCGTGGTTTTGCCCACCCCGCCCTTGCCCGCAACGATGACGAGACGGGATGCAGCGAAGAACTGCGCTGGATCCACTCCGTGACCTCTCCGTCAGCTTGGGGCCTGCTCGTTGCGCACCTTACCCACCACCATCGGAGCCCCACGACGCATGGGCTCCACCGACCGGCTCGCGCGCCTCGGTGCGGCCGTGCTCCTGGTGGCCTTGGCCCTGGGGCTGATCGCGTCGGCCTCGCCCGCTCCGGCCGGCGCCGCCGAGGACCCGTCGTCGGACGCGCCGGCGGTGGCCACCAGCGAACCGGACGACGTGGTGATCGACGACGACGAGCCCGAGGGAGACCCGGGCCGGGTGAGCGTGATCAAGGCCGAAGGCCTCATCGACCCCGTCCTGGCGTCGTTCATCCAGCGCTCGGTGGAACAGGGCGAGCGCGCCGGCGTGATCGCGGTGGTGATCCAGCTCGACAGCGCGGGATCGGTGGTGAGCGCTGAACGGCTCAACGAGCTGGCGAGGACCGTGCGCGAAGCGTCGGTTCCGGTGGCGGTGTGGGTCGGCCCCAGCGGATCGCATGCCCTCGGCGGGGCCGCTCAGCTGGCCGGCGCGGCCCGCCGGGTCGGCATCGCTCCCGGAGCCCGGCTGGGCAAGACCGGCACCCTGGAGGTCGACGACGCGCTGCTCTCGCCCGAGTTCCTGGCGGCCGCGGGCCGCCTCGAGGGTGGCACGGTCAACGAGGAGCAGGCACGGGACCTGGGGATCATGGCCGACGAGCGGGCCGCGGTCATCGGTGAGTTCATCATCGGAATCGACGGCGTCGAGACCAAGGTGGTCGAGGTCGACGGCCAGCAGATGCAGGAACCGGTCTCGATCCCGGTGTTCTCGTCGTTGCCCGTCCAGGACCAGCTCTTCCACACGGTGGCCAGTCCGGCGGCGGCCTACCTGCTCCTGCTCATCGGGCTCTCGCTGATCGTCTTCGAGTTGTACACCGCGGGTGTCGGCGTCGCCGGTCTCGTGGGGGCCGGGTGCCTGGTGCTGGCTGCGTACGGCCTGGCCGTGCTTCCCGTCCGGCCGGTGGGACTGGCCCTCCTGGTCCTGGCCGTGTTCGGCTTCACCGTCGACGTGCAGACGGGCGTTCCCCGCTTCTGGTCCGCCGTCGGAGGGGTGGCGCTCATCGCCGGTTCGATCCTGCTGTTCGACGGCCTGTCGCTGTCGTGGATCACCCTGCTGGTGGGCATCGGGGGCACCGCCCTGGCGATGCTCGCCGGCATGCCGGCCATGGTCCGGACCCGCTTCTCCACGCCCACCATCGGACGCGAGTGGATGATCGGGGAACAGGGTGAGGCGGTGTCGTCGGTCGACCCCGACGGCGTGGTCCGCATCCGCGGCGCCCTCTGGCGGGCCCGGACGAACCGGGCGACGCCCATCGGGGTCGACGACGCCGTGCGGGTGGTGGAGGTGCAGGGCCTGCTCCTCGAGGTGGAGCCGCTCGAGGGGGCCGCGGTCGACTACCGCGACAAGCGACGCCCCGAGGACTGACCCGGCCACCGGGCCTCCCCCGAGCTTCTCCCTCCACCGGTCGGGGCTGCTCGCGATCGTGTTGTTCGTGCTCGCGAAAGTTGGGTCTTGTCCCATCCAGCGGAGGGTCCTAGCTTCGCTTTGCACCGAAAGGGGGACTTCCGGTGAGTGCACAAAGAGTCGACGACGACTGGCAGCTTCGGTCCGCATGCAGGGGACCTCAGGCAGCGATCTTCTTCCCTCCGGGGACGTTCGAGCGCAAGGCAGACAAGCTGCACCGCGAGGCCCAGGCCAAGGAGATATGCCGAACCTGTCCGGTTCGCCAACCCTGCCTCGACTACGCGGTCTCCATCAAGGAGCAGCACGGGATCTGGGGCGGCCTCAACGAGGCCGAGCGCAAGAACCTGATGGTCATGGCCTGAGCCTCAGGGCCGCGGTTCACCCCCCGCTCGTCGGCCGGTCGGCCGGCGGATCGATTCCGAGTTCGGCGCGGATGGCATCGAGCCGTTCGGCCGACTCCCGTTCGCGGGCTTCGAACTCCAAGCGGGCCTGAGCGGCCTCCGCCGCGGCGGCCCGCTCCTCCGGAGAAGTGATCGGGGTCGATCCCGACGCGAGGGAACCTCCGCCGTCGGAAGGCGAGGGAGGTTCGCCGGGGGTCGGAGTCGACGTGTGCGTCGGATCGCCTTCGACGTCTTCGCCGGCCGCACGCGCCGCCTGTTCGGCCTGCCACTCGATCCGGGCCTTCGCCTCGTCGAAGGTCGGAGCGTCACCCTCCGACCTCAACCAGGGCTTGTCGGCCAGCTCGCGCTCGCGTTCGGCCTCCAGCTCGTCGAGCTCCTGGTTGCCCTGGCCGATGGCGGAGTCGAGGCGAGCCTTGGCGTAGTTGAACCACCGGGTGAAGTTGCCCATGGCTCCATCATCCCAAGTGGCGTCGCCGTCTGCTCGCCGCGGCGGATGATCCCGGGTGCGCCGTTACCCTGACGCCATGGGTCTGGTGCTCTTCCTGCTGCTGATCGTGGCCCCGCTGCTCGAGCTGTACGTCATCATCCAGGTGGCTCAGGTGATCGGTGGGTGGGAGACCATCGCCCTCCTGGTGATAGAGAGCGCCATCGGTGCCTGGTTGCTCAAGCGCCAGGGCCTGTCGGTGATCCGGCGCGTGGCCGAAGCGGTCGACCAGGGTCGGGTTCCCGGCAAGGAGATGGTCGACGGCCTGCTCCTGCTGGTCGCCGGCGCGCTGATGCTCGCCCCCGGCTTCCTCGGCGACGTGATCGGCTATCTCCTGCTCCTGCCGCCCACCCGTGCCGTCATCCGCGCTCCGCTCATGCGCCGGTTCGACAAGGGCGGGTTCGGTCGGTTCGGTTCGATGTTCGCCGGGGCAGCCGGCCCGGCCGGATCCACGTTCGTGGGTTCGTTCCGCGTGCGGTCGACGGGCGACATCATCGATGTGTCCGGCCGGGATCACCGAGACCGTCCCTCCATCGAGCCGTAGCCTCCGTTCGTGAGCACCAGCGGCCCGGTGGTGTTCGTCCACGCCCACCCGGACGATGAGGCGATATTCACGGGCGGGACCATGGTGCGCCTCGCCGAAGCAGGTGTGCCCGTGGTGCTGGTGGTGGCCACCGGCGGAGAGCTCGGTGAGGTCCCCGGGGACCTGGGCGGAGGGGTGCTGGCCGAGGTCCGGCACGCCGAGAGCCGCCGGGCCGCTGAGCTGCTCGGCGTGGAGCGCGTCGAGATGTTCGGCCACCTCGACTCGGGGATGGCAGGCGATCCCCGCAACGCCGCTCCCGGGAGCTTCTGGTCGCAGCCGGTGGGGGAGATCGCCGGACGGTTGGCCGTGCTCCTATCGGAGGTCGAGGCGTCGTGCGTGGTCGGCTACGACGAGTTCGGGGTCTACGGCCATCCCGACCACATCCAGGTGACCCGCATGGTCTCCGCTGCCGCGGATGAGGCGGGACTCGCGACCGTGTACGGATCCACCGTCGATCGTGAGCACTTGCACTTCGTCGAGACCCACCTGGTCGAAGAGGCGGCGCTGGCGGGAGATCTCGGCCTGGTCCGGTCGCGGATCGGCGTCCCGTCGGTGGAGGTCGCCGCCGCGGTCGACGTTCGACGGGTGCTCGACCGCAAGCGTGCCGCCATGGCGGCCCACGCGAGCCAGATCCCCGAGTCCGCTTCCGTGCTCCAGTTGCCGATGGAGCACTTCGCCGACGTGTACGGGTGGGAGTGGTACGTGCGCCAGGGTCCGCCGGGTCCGATCGACCGACTGGTCTGACGAGGACGGCCTGCGGCGGCGAGGACGGCCGGCCCGGGCCGAGCGGGCACCCGGGGCCCAGGTGCAGGCTCTCCCTCGTAACCTCGGTGCATGGGCCTGAACCTCGATCCCCTCGCCGCTCCCGACGCGGTGCCGCTGCGCGACGCGGCCACCGTCCTGGTGCTGCGCGACGGCGACGACGGCCTCGAGGTGTTCATGCTCAGGAGGAACCTCAAGTCCGACTTCGTCGGCGGTGCCTACGTGTTCCCCGGCGGTGCTGTGGACCCCGATGACCGCCACGACGACCTCGAGCCGGTGTGCGAGGGTCGGAGCGATCTCGACGCCTCTCTCCGACTCGGCATCGACCGTGGGGGCCTCGCCTTCTGGGTGGCTGCCATCCGGGAGTCGTTCGAAGAGGCTGGTCTCCTCCTCGCCTACGGCCACGACGGTGACTTCGTCGACCTGGACAACTCGGTCGACATCGCCCGCTGGGCCGAGCACCGGGTGGAGGTCGACCAGGGCCGTCGCCGCATCGTCGAGCTGTGCGAGGCCGAAGCCCTACGCCTGGCGGTCGACCGGATGCACTACTTCGGTCACTGGATCACCCCGGTCGGCGCACCGCGTCGCTACGACACCCGCTTCTTCGTGACCGGAGCTCCCACCAACCAGACCCTGCTCCACGACGACCACGAGGTGATCGACAACGAATGGGTGCGGCCCGCCGAGGCCCTTCGGCGGTTCCGCGAAGGATCCATGACGATGATGCCGCCAACGGTCTCCTCCCTGAAGGCCATGACCCGCTTCGAGTCGGCTGGCGACGCTCTCGCCGCCGCCACCGAGATCGCTCACGTCCCCGCCATCCTGCCGAGGGTCATCTCGGTCGACGGCGGCATGCGGATCGTGCTTCCGGGTGACCCCGCGTACGACGGTGAGGCGATCTTCCAGCCGTCGGACAAGCCATGGATGGGCAGGGTCACCGAGGCGAGCAAGGCAGTGATCGATGAGACCCCCGACCTGGTGGCCGGCGCCACCACCGGCTTCGGTCCCGACCCCCAGGAGCACATGTGACCCCCGAAGAGAACCGACCTCCGCTGGAGCCGGGCCAGGTGGCCACGCTCTCCCCTCGCCTCCGGCGGGTGCTGTGCCCGAACCCGTCGATGATGACCGGCCCCGGCACCAACACCTACATCGTGGGCACCGACGACCTGGTGGTGATCGACCCCGGGCCCGACCACGTCGAGCACGTCGAGGCGGTGGCCGCGGTCGGGTCCCGTCCCGACGGCACCAACGCCATCTCGCGCATCCTCTGCACCCACACCCACGGCGATCACTCGCCCGGCGCTGCCCGGCTGGCCGAGCTCACCGGCGCCGAGGTCCTTGCGTTCGCCGACCGCGACGGCCTGGTGTGCCACCGGCACCTCGTAGACGGCGACGCGGTGACCGGCAACGACTTCTCGTTGCGGGCCGTCCACACTCCGGGGCACGCGTCCAACCACCTCTGCTTCCTCCTGGAGGAGGAAGCGCTGCTCCTGTCGGGCGACCACGTGATGGACGGGTCGACGGTCGTGATCACGCCGCTCGACGGCGACATGGGCGAGTACCTCGCTTCGGTGCAGCGACTGATCGACTGGACGCCCGCCATCGAGGCGATCGCGCCCGCGCACGGGCACGTGATCACCGATCCCATGGCGAAGCTCACCGACTACCTGAGCCATCGCCTCGACCGGGAGCGCCAGGTGGTCGATGCGCTGGTGGCGACGGCGCCCGACGGTGCCGGCACCGCGGCCCTGGTGGCGGCGATCTACACCGACGTGCCGGAGATCCTCCATCCGGTGGCGCGGTTCAGCGTGTGGGCCCACCTCCGCAAGCTGGCCGAGGAGGGCCGCGCCACCGCGAGCGATCCCGACGACGCCGACGCGGTCTGGCTGCCCGTACCGGGCCCGGGCGAGACGGTCTACCTGGGCCCCTGAGCCCGCCTCGACCCCAGGTGCGGGGCCGGTGATTGAGGGCTAGCTTCTTGACCGCCGGGTCAAGGGGCCCGTCAGCACCCAACAACGCAGCCAAGGGGGCCGCGGCAATGGCCGACTACAAGCTCTTCATCAACGGTGAGCACGTCGACGCCCAGTCGGGCGAGACGTTCACCACCATCGATCCCGCCACCGGGCAGCCGATCGCGGAGATCGCCAAGGCCGGGCGGGAGGACTCGATCCGAGCGATCGAGGCTGCTCGCAAGGCGTTCGACGAGGGGCCGTGGCCCAAGATGTCGGGCAAGGAGCGGGGCGAGAAGCTCAACCAGATCGCCGACGCCATCGACGCCAAGGCCGCGCAGTTCGCGGAGATGGAGGCCCGCGACGGCGGTGGCACCATCAAGAAGGCCACCTTCGCCGACATCCCCGGTGCGACCGGTGCGTTCCGTTGGTTCGCCAAGCTGGCCATCGAGGAGGCCGAAGAGGTCGAGGTGCCCGGCACCCCGTTCCCGCCGTCGCAGAACTGGGTCCGCTACGAGCCCCACGGAGTCTGCACCGGCGTGATCCCGTGGAACTTCCCGTTCATCATGGCGGCCTGGAAGATCGCCCCGGCGCTGGCCGCCGGCAACACCTCGGTGCTCAAGCCCGCGTCGTTCACCTCCATCACCGCGCTGATGCTGGGCGAGGTCTTCCAGGAGGTCGACCTGCCCCCGGGCGTGGCCAACATCGTGGCCGGCCCCGGCGGCACCGCCGGCGAGGAGCTGGCCGTCAACGCCATGGTCGACAAGACCGCGTTCACCGGTTCCACCGAGGTCGGTCGTCGCATCATGCAGCTCGCCTCCGGCACCGTGAAGCCCGTGACCCTCGAGCTGGGCGGGAAGTCGGCCAACATCGTCCTCGACGACGCCGACCTCGACATCGCCGCGGCGGTCACCCTGTGGGGGACGTTCTTCCACAACGGCCAGGTGTGCGAGTCCGGTACCCGTGCGCTGGTGCACAAGAGCATCTACGACGAGTTCCTCTCGCTGCTCGCCGACAAGGCCGGCAAGATCGTCATCGGCAACCAGATGGACTTCGAGACCGATCTGGGCCCGCTGGTCAGCCGCAGCCAGGTCGAGACGGTCGAGCGCTACGTGGCCCTCGGCCGCGAGGAGGTCGGCGAGCCGATCTGTGGTGGCAAGCGCCCCGACGGGCTCGCCGACGGCCTCGATCCCGCCGCGTTCTACACGCCCACGATCTTCGCCGGCGTGCCCAACTCGGCCAAGATCGCCCAGGAGGAGATCTTCGGCCCGGTGCTCTCGGTCATCCCGTTCGAGACCGACGAGGAGGCCATCGCCATCGCCAACGACTCCATCTACGGCCTCGCCGGCGGCGTCCAGTCGGCCAACCTCGACCGGGCCCGCTCCATCGCCGGCCAGATGCGGACCGGCACGGTGTGGATCAACGACTACCACCTGATCTCGCCCGAGCGTCCCTTCGGCGGTTACAAGCAGTCGGGCATCGGTCGTGAGCTCGGCCTGAACGGCCTGCGCGCCTACCAGCAGGTGAAGCACGTGCACGCCAACCCCGGTGGCAGCCGAGACAACTACATCCACCTGTCCGCCCTCAGCGGCAACATCTGAACCCGCCTTCCCGTCGAACCGGCGTGGCCGGCGCGCGCTCACAGCGCGCGCCGCTCACGCCGGTTCGTGGTTTTTCGGCGCTCCGTCTCCCGTCAGCGAAGATCGACGGGCGGTGGGTTCAACCGCCGGCGGGGACCGAGATGTCGGTGGCCGTGCACGCCTGGACCTCCTCGGCCAGGCGCTGGTACTTCTCGCTGTCGGGGTCGGGAGGCGAGTCGCCCATGGCGTCGATGTCGTCGGCGGTGAAGCCGGCGGCCTCGTAGGCCGCGCCCATGCACTCGGCCATGTCGTCGTCCATGCCCTGTTCCCTCAACAGCTCCACCAGGTCGTCGGCGGCAGGGATGCCGTCGCCGTCGTTGGATCCGCTGTCGTCGCTGCAGCCCGAGAGGAGGGCGACCATGGCCGCCGTGGCCAGCGCCAACGATCGCAGCTTCATGGTCATCCTCCGGTGGTCGCGAGAAGCCGGCCCGTCCTCGGCTCCCTGCGAACGGTAGCGGCAGAGGGTCCCGCCCCCGGCGGACGCTCGCCCACCCGGGCCACGGCGGCCGTGCCGGCGCAGCCCTGCGCCCCTAGCCTGGCCCCATGCAGGTTCGTGCCACACCCAAGGCCGAAGCAGTGGTGGAGGCGATGCGCACCAAGCGCTCGGGCACCCTCACCATCACCATCGGCACCGGATGCTGCGAGTCGACCGCTCCGTTCCTGTACGAGGACTTCTGGCCAGGAGCGGATCAGGCCGAGGTGGGACAGGTGGCCGGGGTGGCGGTCTACGCGCCCGAGTACCTGCGCAGCCAGTACCCCGGAACCGACGGCGTGGTCCTCGACGTCACCGACGAGCTGGCCGAATCGCTCTCGGTCGAGACCGAGCTGGGCTGCCGGTTGATCCTGCGTGGCCCCGACTTCGATTCGTCCTCCGAGCCACAGGCTTGTGAGATCCCGGGCGAGGGCACCCTCTCGCGCGACGTGAAGGGCGAGCTGCCGGAGGGCCTCCGCAAGCTGCGGATTCGCTGACCGCGTCGGTCAGGCCGAGGCTTCAGCTGCGTCGAGCGCGGCCACCGCCGCCTCGAGCATCCGGGCCGAGCAACCGGCCAGCTCGGCCGGCGGAACCGCTTCGGTGACGATCCGCTCGGCGATGGCCAGGAAGGCCCGAGCGGCCTGCCCGTCGCCAAGGACGGCCGGTTCGCCGAGGTCGCCACCGTCGGCCACCGCGTTCTCGATGGGGATCTGTCCGAGCAGCGGCACCCCGGCGGTGTCGGCCAGGTTCTGACCGCCTCCGGTGCCGAACAGGGCGTAGGTGTCGCCGTGTTCGCAGGTGAACTCGCTCATGTTCTCGATGGCTCCCGCAACCCGCAGGTACGACTTGCGAGCCATCGACACGGCCCGGATGGCCACCTTCTGAGCGGCCACCGCCGGAGTGGTGACCACCAGGACCTCGGCGCGGGGGATCAGCTTCGCCACTCCCATCTGCACGTCGCCCGTGCCGGGGGGCATGTCGACGAGGAGGTAGTCGAGATCGGAACCCCAGTCGACGTCCTGGAGGAAGTGCTGCACGCCGCGGTTGAGCATCAGCCCCCGCCACATCAGCGCGGTCTCCTCGTCGTCGACCAGCAGCCCCATGGAGACGGCGCGGACCGAGCCGGTGCCGATGCGGCGCTCGAGCGGCACCATCCGCTTCTTCTGACCGTCGGCGCGAGCCGCCAGCCGGCCGTTCAGGCCCAGCATCCGGGGGATGGAGAAGCCCCACACGTCGGCGTCGAGCACGCCGACCTTGAGACCGCGGAGCGCCAGGGCGGCGGCGAGGTTGGCCGTCACGGAGGACTTGCCGACCCCGCCCTTGCCCGACGCCACCAGGATCACGCGGGTGTTGGGATCGACCGACGTGTCCTCGGGACGCTGCGACACGTTGAAGCGGGCCTTGTCCATGGCGCGGGTTCGCTCGGCGTCGTTCATCTCTGCCCAGTCGATCTTCACGGCCGATACGCCGGGAGCACTGCTCACCCGGTTGCGGACGTCTCTCTGGATCTGGGCGCGCAGCGGACAGCCGGAGGTGGTGAGCGCGATGGTGACCACCACGGAGCCGTCGTGGCCGACCGTCACGTCCCGGACCATGCCGAGGTCGACGATGTCGGATCCCAGCTCGGGGTCGATCACGCCGCGCAGGAACCCTCGGATGTCGTCGGGTGTGGGCGGGGCTGCCGCGTGGCCGGGCATGCCCCGAGCCTACCGTCGACACGGCGCGATCCTCAGTGGTCCGAAGAGGCCGGAAGGGTGGTTGCGCCCGGCACCGGGTACACTCGCGCCCCGGTATCCAGATTCGGGAGGAACACCGTGATCGCGCTCACCGACACCGCCGCCACCAAGGTCCAGGAACTCATCACCGCAGAGGGCGACACCGCGCTCGCGCTGCGCGTCGCCGTTCGGCCGGGTGGCTGCTCGGGCTTCAGCTACGAGATGTTCTTCGACTCCGACATAGCTACCGACGACGTCACCGCCACCTACGGCGATGGCGTGAAGGTCGTGGTCGACCCCTCGAGCGCCCAGATGCTCACCGGTGCCACCCTCGACTACAAGGACGGCCTCAACCAGGCCGGCTTCTCGATCGACAACCCCAACGCCCAGCGCACCTGCGGCTGCGGCTCGTCGTTCAGCTGACGGTAGACGGGCCCGGCAACGGGCCGAACAGGCCGACCCCGTCGGGTGGGTCCACCCTTCAACTGACCGTCGACGGTTCCGTCCACGAGGTTGCCGACGACGGCGCCACCCTGCTCGAGGTTCTCCGCGATCGCCTCGGCTTCAAGGGTCCCAAGGACGGCTGCAGCCCGCAGGGACAGTGCGGGTGCTGCACGGTCCTGGTCGACGGCGCGCCGCGTGTCTCCTGCGTCACCCCGGTGAGGCGGGTGGCGGGCCGCTCCATCACCACCGTCGACGGTCTGGAGCCTGCCGTCGCCGAGCGTTGGGCCGACGCGCTGTGCGACTCGGGCGGAAGCCAGTGCGGCTTCTGCACTCCCGGCATCGTCGTCCGCCTGGCCGCGCTGCGCGAGAAGACCGCCGACCCCACCCAGCACGGTCCGGTCGATCGGGCCCTCCAGGCCCACCTGTGCCGGTGCACCGGGTGGCAGACCATCGTCGAGGCGTGGGATCACCTCGACGCTCCGGTGGCCGAGCGGGATCTGGAAGCTGCTTCACGCAGGGCGACCATCGAAGGCCGATCGCCCCAGGTGGTCGGACCGCAGGTCGCCCTGGGTCGCGGCGGGTTCGCCGACGACCACGCCCCCTCCGATGCTCTGGTGGCCGTGCCCGACGGTGCCGGCGGTTGGGTGGTGGCGGAGACGATCGTGGAGGCCCGCCGAGCGGCCGGCAAGGTGCAGGGCCGGCGGACCACGGCCACGTCGGAACCACCGCTCGCCCTTCCCGACGGCGACTGGGTGGCCACGCTGCGCACCTCGTGGGTCGAGCCCGCCTACCTGGAGACGGATGCCTCCTGGTGCCGTCCCGGCGGCGAACCGGCTCCGCTGACCGCCAACGGCGGAGCGTTCGGCGGCAAGCACCTCGACGAGCTGCCACGAGCGGCTCGAGAGCTGGCCGACCGCCACGGCCGGCCCGTGCGCGTCCTGTGGTCGCGGGAGGATTCCGTCCGGTTCGGTCCCAAGCGACCGCCGGTGGCGGGAGGAGTCCGTGCCGACGGCTCGGGCGTCATCCACATCGCCCGCACGGCCGGCGTGGCCGACGTGTTGGCCAAGGTGGCCCCGAACCTGACCGTCGTCGAGGTCGACGTCGACGGTCCCCCGACCTCGGCCGACCTGCGGGCGGCGGGATGGGCCGAAGCGGCCATGCTCGCCACGGCCGCTCGTGGCCGCACCGAGGTGGTCACCACCGACGACGGCGCCTGGGCCGAGGCCGAGGTCGACGATGGTCGGATCCGGGTTCGGGTCTCGGCGGGCGAGGTGCTCGACACGGTGGTGCTCCGCTCCTACGCGATCGGTGCCGCCCACATGGCGTTCGGCTTCGTCACCAGCGAATCGGTCACCGTCGACCCGTCCGGAACGGTGCACGACCTGACAATCCGGTCGTTCGGCGTGCCGCGGTCCGTCGACACGCCGCCGATCGAGGTCGAGGTGGTGGAGGCCGGCGGACCTCCCGTCAACGGATCCGACGCGGTGTTCGTGGCGGTGGCGTCGGCTCTCTGGCTCCACCAGGGGTGCCCGGCCGACCTGCCGTCCGCCAGACTGGCTCTGTGACGATCGTCCCCCTGCGGGGAGGCGCAACCTTCCACCCACGCGACGAGACCTTCGGAGGTCGACCATGGCGCACCCAACCGGACTTCCCTACACGCCTTCGGTCGACGCCGGGGGCTGGGTGGTGGTGTCGGGCCAGCTCGGCATGCGCGGCGGATCGCTGGTCGAGGACTTCGCAGGGGAGGTCGACCAGGTCCTGGCCAACCTGGCCGGTCAGCTCGCCGGGCACGGCCTCGGTCTCGAGCACGTGGTGAAGACCACCTGCTTCCTCACCGACCTGGATCAGTTCGCCACGTTCAACGAGCGCTACGCGGCGGCGTTCCCTGAGCCCCGTCCGGCGCGATCAGCGGTCCAGGTGGCCCGCCTGCCGCTCGACGGCCGCGTGGAGATAGAGGCGTGGGCCCGCAAGCCCGACCCGTCGTGATCGTGGTGCGGGTCTTCCGACCCGGAGGTCAGACGACCCGGACCGCCCGGGCCTGATCGCCCTTGTCGGTGGTGGTGAGCTCGAACTCCACCGCCTGGCCCTCCTGGAGGTTTCGGAAGCCCTCCATGTCGATGGCGGAGTGGTGCACGAAGACGTCTTCCGCGTCGTCACGTGCGATGAAGCCGAAGCCCTTCTCGGCGCTGAACCACTTCACGGTTCCGGTCGGCATTGGTGCCCCTTTCGTCCTGGTGGGGTACCGCTTCTGCACGTTCCCGCACCGCCACGGGTAGCGAAGCTAGCCGAACGGCCGCGTGACCTATGACCATGGGGAGGTACCCGTGGTGCTGTGACCTGCGGGGCGACGGCCCGCAGCGCCGGATCGGCGTCAGATGTTGGTCTCGAGCAACTCGCTGCCCTCGTGCGACCGGTCGACCTCGTCCTTCACGAGGAAGCCCAGGAGCGCTGCCGCGAAGCCGCCGGATATCAGAACGGTGACCGGAATGGCCACGATCAGCACGACGACGATGATTGCAGGACCGATCATCGCCCCATCATGGTGGCGACGGGCCCGGTCCCGCCACCCGAACGTGGCGGAGCCTGCCGCCGGAGATCGGCCCCGGCGTCTCGGCGGGTGGGTCGTTGCGCCCAACCTGCTCACGATCCATCGCCATCGAGCCGATCGACCCCTGATGGTTTCGGGACCCTTCCGCGCAGGTAGCTTGGAAGACGTCATGTCCCGGCCCGAGCCATCACGGGGGACCCTGTCGCGGCCGCCCCGCCGGCCCGTTCCTCGTGCCTCCCCCATCGAGAACGCCGACCACGTCGCCCTCGACGAGGCGCGCCGGCGACTGGGACCGGATGCGCCCGAACCCGGCACCGGACCGACCCTGCTCACGGTCCAGCCCCGTCCCGTGTACCTGCCGGCGCTCGACGGGTTGCGGGCCCTGTCGGTGGCCGCGGTGGTGGCCTACCACCTCGGGCGCTTGGGCGGCGGGTTCATCGGGGTCGACGTCTTCTTCGTGATCAGCGGGTTCCTGATAACCCGCCTGCTGCTCGCCGAGCGTGAACGCCGGGGCCGCATCGACCTCATGGCGTTCTGGGGTCGCCGGTTCCGGCGCCTGCTGCCGGCCCTGTTCGTGGTGCTCGCCGCCGTGGCGCTGGCCTCGCGGTACTGGATGGAGTCCTGGCGCCTCTCCGGTCTCAGAGCCGACGCTCTGTCGACCCTGGCCTACGTGGCCAACTGGCGGTTCGTGTTGTCCGGCCAGTCGTACTTCACCGAAGGCGTGGGGCCGAGCCCCCTCCGCCACGCCTGGTCGCTGGCCATCGAGGAGCAGTTCTACGTGATCTGGCCCCTCGTGGTGATGCTGGTGCTCAGCCGCATCAACCAGCGCTACCGCCTGATCCTCATGATCACCGCAGGTGTCGGGGCGCTGGCGTCGGCGGCGTGGATGGCCGTGGCCCCGAGCCTCGGCGTCGACCTGTCGCGCCTGTACTACGGCACCGACAGCCGGGCCTTCGCCCTGCTGGCCGGAGCGTGGCTCGCCGCCTGGTGGGACCCCGTGGTGGCCGATGCTCCCCGCCCGTTGGACCAGCTCCAGAGGTCGCGGCCCCTCACGATGGCGGCCGGGGTGGCGTTGGTGCCCCTGGCGATCCTGGCGGTGGTGGCCGCCGACGACACGTCGTGGTTCTATCGGGTCGGCTTCCAGATGGTGGCGGTGTTCTCCACCATCGCGGTGGCCGGGCTCGCCACCGGCGAAGGGCCGGTCGGCCGGGCCCTCGGCCACCCCGCTCTGTGCTGGGTCGGTCGACGCTCCTACGGCATCTACCTGTGGTCCTGGCCGGTCCAGATGTTCGCCGTCTCGCACTTCGGCCTCGACGATCTCCGGCTCGACCTCGTGGTGGTGTCGACCGCCCTGGCTCTGGCCACCCTCTCGTACCGGTTCATCGAGGAGCCGATCCGCACCATGGGAAGGGCGTCCGACGGTCGCCGCGCCCGGTCTGCTCCCAAGCAGCCTGCCGTACCGGTCACGCTCCAGTTCGGAGTCGGTGTCCTGTCCGTGTTCGCGCTGATCGTGGTCGGCACGTCGGGAGCCACGCCGGTGCCCGGCTACATGGAGGTGTCCGACGCCGAGGCCGCGGCCGGTGCGTTGTCCACGGCGTCGGGGTTCGCCCAGCGACCAACCGGCGAACCGGTCAACCGCATCACCACCACCGTCCCCGAGTTGGCCCCGGTGCCGACCACCACGCCCCCGAGCACCACCTTGCCGCTGCCGGAGGGTCCGCCCGGCCCCTTCGCCGCCGACGCGCCGTCGCTGGTCGACCCCCGGGCGGCGATCGATCCCTACGAGGTCAACGGCCGCCCGCTACGCGTGATGATCGCTGGCGACTCGGTCGGATGGTCGCTCGGATGGGACCTGACCTCCGAGCTCACCGACTCGGTCCAGGTCGAGGACCGGGCGATCATCGGCTGTGGCGTGATGCCCCCGGAGTCGTCGTTCGTGGTGGCCGGGGTGGGCGTCGAGCCCTACAGCGACTTCTGCCTCGAGCAGGACCGTGCCGAGGGCCTCGGCCTCGACTCCGGGCCCGACGTCGTGCTGTTGTGGCTCGGTGCCTGGGAGGTCTACGACCACGACCTCGACGGTCGCCGGCTCGAGGTGTTCAGCGACGAGTACGCCGCCGTGGTGGAGAAGCGCCTGCAGGATCGCATCGACCGCTACCGGACGGCGGGCGTCCCGACGGTGATGCCCACCGTGCCTTGCTTCGGCGAGGTCTCGGCGAACCTGGGCGATGAGCGCCACGACGAACGCCGGCGGGACTGGGTGAACGAGAGGCTGCTGGCGGTCGCCGCCCGGAACCGGACCTGGGTGCGCGTGATCGACCCCCTGACGGTGCTGTGCGACGCCGACGGCGGCTCGATCGCCACCACTCCCGACGGCACGCCCATCCGCGCCGACGGCGCCCACTTCACCTCGGAGTCCGCGGCCTGGTTCTGGAACACCTGGCTGGCCGGCCAGCTCGGAGCAGGCTTCTCCCAACCCCAGGCCTGAGCGCGGCTGGGGAGGTCGTACCGGGTCAGTTGCCCCAGCGGGACTGGCCGAAGCGGTAGCCGACGCTGCGCACCGTGGAGATCAGGCTGGCGTGCTCCTCGCCGAGCTTGGCCCGAAGCCGGCGGATGTGGACGTCGACGGTGCGGGCGCCGCCGTAGTACTCATAGCCCCAGACCCTGCTCAACAGCGTCTCGCGGGTGAACACCTTGCCCGGGTGCTGGGCCAGGAACTTGAGGAGCTCGTACTCCATGTAGGTGAGGTCGATCGGCGCCCCGTCGACCGCGGCCTGGTAGGTCTCCAGGTTCAGCACCAGGCCGGCGTACTCCACCAGTTCGGGCGCCGCGCCCGTTCCGGTCCGCCAGAAGAGGTGGCGGAGGCGGGCCTCGAGCTCGCGCGGGTGGAAGGGGTCGAGGCAGAAGTCGTCGTAGAGCTCGTCGCGCAGGTCGAGCTCGTCGAGCCGGTTGCCGCTGATGAGCAGGAGCAGCGGCTCGACGGGCACATCGCCCTTGCGGATGGCCCGGCACAGGGCCCAAGCGGTGTCGCCGCCGTCGTCGATCAGGACGATGGCACCTCCCCAGCCGTCGTCGGGTGTCTCGGTGACGGCGGATCGCTCGTCGGCGACCGCCTTCCACGTGTAGCCGCCCAGATCGAGGAGGCGCGCCAGCTCGGGAGGGGGTGGGCTCGGGTGTACCAGCAGCGGCTCCATGCCGGTCACCACGTCGGAAGGTATCGGGCCAGCTCGAACGGCGTGACCTGCGCCTTGTAGTCGGACCACTCGGCCCGCTTGTTGCGCAGGAACCACTCGAAGATGTGGTCGCCGAGGGTCTCCCGCACCAGGTCGGAGCCCTCCATGGCGTCGAGGGCCTCGGCCAGCGACTGCGGGAGGTCGTCTATCCCCGCCTTGGCGCGCTCCTGGGGCGACCGGTCGAAGAAGGAGCTGGCCTCGTCGGGCAGGTCGTAGCCCTCGGCGATGCCCTTCAGCCCGGCCGCGAGGAGCAGCGAGTAGACGAGGTAGGGGTTGCAGGCGGAGTCGGGCGATCGGTACTCGATGCGCACCGAGTCCTCCTTGCCGGCCTTGGTGACCGGCACCCGAACCAGCGCGGCGCGGTGGTTGCGGGCCCAGCTGATCTGGGACGGGGCCTCGGTGCCGATGATGAGGCGCTTGTAGCTGTTCACCAGCTGGTTGGTGACGGCCGTGATCTCGGCGGCGTGGCGGAGCAGACCGGCCACGAACGCCTGACCCGTCTTCGACAGGAGGTACGGCTGGTCGGGGTCGTGGAAGGCGTTCTGCTCGTCCTGGAAGAGGGAGAGGTGGGTGTGCATCCCCGAGCCCTGCACGCCGGCCATCGGCTTGGGCATGAACGTGGCGTGCACGCCCTGCTCCATGGCCGTCTCGCGGACGACCAAGCGGAGGGTCATCACGTTGTCGGCCATCGAGAGGGCGTCGGTGTAGCGGAGATCGATCTCGTGCTGGCTGGGGCTGTCCTCGTGGAAGGAGTACTCCACCGGGATGCCCATCGACTCCAGGTGCTGGATCGTGCGTCGGCGCAGGTCCGAGGCGACGTCGGCGGTGGTCAGGTCGAAGTAGGAGCCCGAGTCCAGGGGACGGGGCGGCTGGGAGGGATCGGCCGACTCGAAGTAGAAGAACTCGATCTCGGGCGCCACGAAGAACGAGTAGCCGAGATCCCTCGCAGCGTGCAGGTTGCGCCGGAGCACCTGTCGGGGATCGCCGGCGAACGGGCTGTTGTCCAGCGTGGTGAGGTCGCAGAACATCCGGGCGCTGGCGGCGTCCTTGCCGTCCCACGGGAGGATCTCGAACGTGCTGGCATCCGGGCGGGCGAGGACGTCGCTCTCCTGGATGCGGCTGAAGCCGTCGATGGCCGAACCGTCGAACTGCATCCCCTCCTCGAAGGCGCTCTCGAGCTCCGCCGGCGAGATTGCGAACGACTTGAGCTGGCCGAGCACGTCGGTGAACCAGAGGCGCACGAATCGCACTCCACGTTCCTCGACGGTTCGGAGCACGTACTCCATCTGGCGATCCACGACCGAAAGTCTCCCCGTCGCCCTGCTCAGTGGCAACTTCGGAGGGGGTGGCTTCACGTTGCGTTCACACTCGGGGTACCCGGCTCCGAGCACGGGTCGGTAGGTCACGGGTCGCGACGCGGTTACCTCGGGCGGTCCGCATCTCGCCGTCGACGAGGCGCCATCTCGGTGGACGACCCGTTCAGCTTGGTGAAGGCTTTGGGGTGGAGGAGGCTGTGGACCAGCCCGCACGACGCCCCTCGGGGCCGTTCACGAACCGTTCACAGTTGGGAAACGACCCCGCGCGAGTGGCTTCTTATGGTGCTCCTCGCACAACGGATCTGCCGGCCACCGAGCCCGGCACGAAGACTGGAGAATCCCCGTGGCAATCAAGGCCGAGTACATCTGGATCGACGGCACCGAGCCCACCGCTCGCCTGCGCTCCAAGACCAGGATCCTGGCCGACGGCGCCAGCACCACGCCTGCCGACCTGCCCATCTGGGGCTTCGACGGTTCCAGCACGAACCAGGCCCCGGGCGACAACTCCGACTGCGTGCTCCGCCCCGTGGCCGTCTACCCGGATCCGATCCGCGGTGGCGACGACGTCCTCGTGATGTGCGAGGTCCTCCTGATCGACATGACCCCGCACCCCACCAACAACCGCGCGGCCTGCGCCGAGGTCGCCGAGAAGTTCGCCGACCACGAGCCGCTCTTCGGCATCGAGCAGGAGTACACCTTCTTCAAGGACGGGCGCCCACTCGGCTTCCCCGTCGGCGGCTTCCCCGCCCCCCAGGGCTTCTACTACTGCGGCGTCGGCGCCGACGAGGTGTTCGGCCGTGAGGTCGTCGAGGCCCACATGGAGGCCTGCATCGAGGCTGGGGTCGGCCTGTCGGGCATCAACGCCGAGGTCATGCCCGGTCAGTGGGAGTTCCAGGTCGGGCCGCTCAGCCCGCTGGAGGTCTCCGACCAGCTGTGGGTTGCCCGGTGGCTGCTCTACCGCATCGCCGAGGAGTTCGACATCAGCGCCACGGTGGAGCCCAAGCCGGTCAAGGGCGACTGGAACGGAGCCGGCGCTCACACCAACTTCTCCACCAAGGCCATGCGCGAGGGCTACGACCCGATCATCGCGGCCTGCGAGGCGCTCGGCACCAAGGCCGAGGAGCACGTCAAGAACTACGGCCACGGCATCGAGGACCGCCTCACCGGCGCCCACGAGACCGCCCCCTGGACCGAGTTCTCCTACGGCGTGTCGAACCGCGGCGCCTCGATCCGCATCCCGTGGCAGGTGGCCGTCGACAAGAAGGGCTACATCGAGGATCGTCGCCCGAACGCCAACATGGACCCCTACGTGGTGACCCGCCTGATCACCGACACCGTCTGCTCCGCCGCCCTGTAGCGGCGAAGCACGCAACAGCGTCTCGAAAGGTGCCGGCCCCTGGGGCCGGCACCTTTCGTTGGTCTCTGACCGCCTACCGCCGACGGTGCTCGGGCAGCGCCCGGTGGCACCCCCAACGGGATTCGAACCCGTGTTACCTCCTTGAAAGGGAGGCGTCCTAGGCCGCTGGACGATGGGGGCCTGTCCCGCTACGGGACTGGGTCAGGGTAGCAGTCGACCTCCGTGGTCCCGGAGTCCGAAACGGCCTGATCCGGGCGTTGCCGGCGGTTCTCGCCGGCGTCGGCTCGATTGTCCTCAACGTGGTGCCGGTGGTGCCGACGGTTAGGTCGTGCACGCTGACGTGGCGGTGGGACCGCTCCTGGTGATCGGGTCGAGGTGAGCGGACCCGTCCCGTGGCCCTCGCCACCTCGTGAGCCCGGCCTCTGGGGCGGTGGTCCCCCGGTCGGGGCGGCCGGCGGAGCCCGTGGTGGAGCTCCCTCGCCGGTGTCCACGCCCGCAGCGAGCTTCGATTCCTCACCGGCGCAGTGGTCGCAGGGCCTACCTCCGTCGCCCCCCACAGGACCGCTCGCCGGTCCGCCCCAGGCCGCCAGGCACGACCGTTCACCGGCCTGGGTGCTGGTGGCGTCGATCGTGGTGCTCGGCCTGCTGGCGGGCGGCATCGCCTACCTGGTGCTGAGCGAGGAGGACGAGTTCCCGTCGTCGTGGGACGACCGGGTCGAGCCGCTGGCCGCGTGGGTGGCAAGCGAGCGGGGGCTCGAGTTCGAGCACCCGGTCGAGGTCAACTTCCTCTCCGAGTCCGAGTACACGGCTGCTTCCACGTCGGAGCCCTCGAGCGAGGAGGACGAGGCCGCGGTGGCCGACGCGGCCGCCGAGCTGCGCGCCCTCGGCTTCGTGAGCGGCGACTTCGACCTGGTCGGCTCGATGAACACCCTGAACGACAGCGGAACCCTCGCCTTCTACTCCTCCGGGACCAAGGAGGTGTACGTCCGAGGCGAGACGCTCACCCCCGCCCTGCGGGTGACGTTGGTGCACGAGCTCGTCCACGTGCTCCAGGATCAGCACTTCGATCTGTCCCGGATGTCGGAGATGTCCAGCACCCGAGCGGGTGTCCTGCGCGCCATCGCCGAGGGCGACGCGGGTCGGATCGAGGACGTGTACGTCGACGAGGAGCTGACCGACGCCGAGCGCGAGGAGTACCGGGCGGAGTCCGATGCATCCGGCGAGGAGAGCGCCGAGACCGTGTTCGAGGAGGTTCCCGACGCCCTGACAGCGCTCTTCGCTGCGCCGTACGTGTTCGGCGAGCCCCTCGTGACCTACCTGCTCGACGTCGAGGGCCAGGGCGCCATCGACGAGGCCCTGAAGGACCCACCCAGCGAACAGGTGCTGTTCAACCCGTTCCTCTGGCACTCTCCCGAAGCCGAGGAGGTGGAGCTCGAGGTGATCACCCCGTCGGGCACCACCGAGATCAACCGCGACGACGTGGGACCCATCGCCTGGTACCTGGTGCTGGCCGGCCGGCTCGAACCCAGGGACGCCCTGGCGGCCGTCGACGGGTTGGGCGGTGACACCTACGTGACCTACCGCGACGGACAGAGGGTGTGCATGCGGGCGACGTTGGTGGGCGACGGGCCCACCGAGACCTCCGTGCTCGAGAGCGCGTTGAACCGGTGGGTGCAGGCCGGGCCGGCCGAGGTCGCTTCGGTGATGCGCGACGACGACGAGAACCTGCAGTTCCAGGCGTGCGACCCCGGCGCCGATGCCGCCCCCGAGAGCGGGGTGACGCTCGATGTTCTGGCGCTGCCGGTGACGAGGACCAGCATCTACATGGATGTGCGGGACACGGGAGCGTCCGAGACCGAGGGCTGGTGCGTGGCCGACGGCTTCATGAGCGTGGTGACGATGGAGCAGCTGATGGCCTCCGGAGATGACGGGGACCAGACCATCGGGGCCCTGATGGCCGACGTGATGCTGGGGTGCGGGACCGGCGGCTGAGCCTGCGCACCCACCTGGATCACCCCTTCAGGGCGGCGACCACGAAGGACCGGTTCACCCGTTCAGGGCGGCGACCACGAAGTACTGGATCTGGGTGCTGAAGTCGTAGATGTCCCACAGCGCGACGTCGGGATCGTCGGGTGACAGGCGTGGGCGGTCGCGCTCGTCGTCGTCGATGCCGAGCCTGGTCCCCACCACCAGTCGCAGGGCGTTCAGGGCCTGGAGCCATCCCCAGAGCTCGTCCTCGGTCAGCTCGGAGCGCCCCAGCGAACCGCGCACCGCGGCGATGGTGGCGCGGCGCTTGGTCCGCAGCTCGTCCCCGGCGAGGATCTGGTACGCCAGGTCGCGATCGGGGTCCTCGGAGTACGCGGTCGGGTGCAGCCGTGCCAGGCTCGGGTCGTCGGGGGTGGCCTCCAGGAGCTCGTCGAGCTCGCCGAGCAAGGATTCCAGCGCCTCCACGTTGCGGGGGTCGAGGACCAGGGCGAACGATCCGTCGGCCTGTCGCTGGACCACCGGGTTGGGACGGCGGCTCATGGGCGCCGGTCCGGCTGCTCGATCACTTGTCGTGCTGCATGGTTGCCCACAGACCGTGCTCGTGAAGCCTGAACACGTCGACCTCGGCCTTGTCCCGGGCCCCTGAGGAGACCACCGCCCGGCCTTCGTGGTGCACCTGGAGCATCAGGCGGTCGGCCTTCTCCTTGGAGTACCCGAACAGCTTCTGGAACACGAGGGTCACGTAGTCCATGGTGTTTATCGGGTCGTTCCAGACGAGAACGATCCAAGGCAGGTCGGTCTCCTGGTCGGCGTCACCGGTCGGTGACGAGATCTCCTCGGGGGCGATCACCGGAGCGCTCACCCTCTGATCTTGCCGGAGCGGGTGGGTCCGACTCCAGTGCCAATCCGCCGGCGGGGTTCGGTTCGGTCATGTCGAGCAGGACCTGGAGCGCCACCAGGAAGACAAGCGACGCCCCGAGAACGTGCAGGCCGACCAGCAGCGGAGGCACCCCCGAGAAGTACTGCGTGTAGCCGAGCCCGGCTTGCAGCAGCAGCACCGTCACCAGAGCGCTCGTGCCCCGCTGGAGGGTCTCGTTGGAGCGGTGGTGTCGTCGTAGCTGGACGATCACCCAGATGGTGGCGGCCAGGAGCAGCATCATCGAGACGCCGTGGATCCGGGCCGCGTCGGAGACGTCGATCGGCAGACGGCGGATCTTCCCGGCGGCCTCGACCTTCTCCGCCAGGGTGGCTCCGGGGTCGGCCTCCTGGTGACCGCTGTGCGGCCCCGAACCGGTGACGAGGGTGCCGGTCAGCAGGACGACGACGCACAGGCCGAGCAGCACCTTGCCCCATCGGAGCAGGGCCGGGGTGACCGACGGTCTGACGGTGGCCGACGCGGGCCGTGCGGCCCGGTGCCGGAGGATCAGCGCGTTGGCGATGAGGACCATGGAGACCACGAAGTGCATCTGCACGAGCCACGGGTTCAGGTGCGACAGGACCACGAGCCCGCCCACCACGATCTGGCCGATCACCCCGCCCACCAGTCCCCAAGACAACCAGACCAGGTCGCGGCGTCGGGGCCGGAGGCGAAGAGAACCGAGCACGGCGGCGGCGACGGCCACCGACACCAGACCGGTGACCATGCGGTTGGCGAACTCGATCTTGGCGTGCAGGTCGGAGGATGGCGTGAACGTCTTCTCGGTGCAACGGGGCCAGTCGGTGCAGCCCATGCCCGAACCGGTGAGCCGGACGCCGGCGCCGGTGACCACGATCGCCACGAGGAGGGCGAGGGCGACCACCGTGACCCGGTGGTAGGTGGCGAGGCGCACGGGCTCAGGGTAGGGCCGGGCCGGCGGCGTCCACCAAGCCCGGTGGCACGGCTGCGGAGCTCTCGTGCGCGAGCCGGTGTCCGGGCCTCTGCCACCTGCGCTTTGGTCACCTCGCAGGACCCACACCTAGGGTTGCTCCGTGCTCCAGCAGGCCCCGTTCACGCTGCGCCAGCGCGTCGCTGGCTTCATAGCTCTGACGAAGCCGCGCATCATCGAACTTCTCCTGATCACCACGGTCCCCACCCAGATCGTGGCGGCGAGGGGCATGCCGTCGGGCTGGCTGATGCTCAACACGGTGATCGGCGGGACCCTGGCCGCGGGCGGCGCCAACGCGGTGAACATGTACGTCGACCGCGACATCGACAAGGTGATGAAGCGCACCCAGGGCCGGCCCCTGGTGACGGGGGTGGTGGCACCGCGCGAGGCGCTGGTGTTCGCCGTCGCCATCGAGATCGTGGCGTTCGCGTGGCTCTGGTACTGGGTGAACCTGCTCAGCGCGGTGCTGGGCGTGGCCGCATGCCTCTTCTACGTCTTCATCTACACGCTGTGGCTGAAGCGCACGTCGAAGAGCAACATCGTGATCGGTGGCGCCGCGGGGGCCGCCCCGGTGCTGATCGGGTGGTCGTCGGTGACGAACAGCCTCGACTGGGCGCCCGTCGTGCTCTTCGCGGTGATGTTCTACTGGACCCCACCGCACTTCTGGGCGCTGGCCATCAAGTACAAGGACGACTACGCGTCGGTCGACGTGCCCATGTTGCCGTCGGTCGCCAGCCTCAAGACCACCGCGGGACGGATACTCGTCTACACCGTCATCCTGTGGGGACTGTCGATCCTCTTCTCGCCGGTGGGCGAGATGGGGGCCGTCTACCTCGTGTCGGCGTTGGTGCTCGGCGGGGTGTTCACGGCCATGGCCGTGAAGCTCTGGCTGGATCCCACCACCAAGCGGGCTATGCAGATCTTCACCTACTCGATCACCTACATCACGCTGCTGTTCGGCGCCATGGCCGTCGATCAGTTCGTGGCCAACGTCCGATGAACCTCGGCAGCGGCCCCATCAGCACCAGAGCGGTGGTCGGCTTTTCCACCGGAACGGGACCACGGTCTAAGGTCCCGAACCGTACCGAACCCCTTCGCACAGAGGCGTCGTCGCGTCCGCATCCGGGCGTGCCGACGGTGAGGTTGCCACTCAAATGGCTGTAACCGAGACCCCTCCCGAGACCGTGGCCGCCGCTGGATCGGCGACCCCCGCGGCCACCCGACCGGCACCCACTGGATTGGCGGCCGTTCTGGGCTCCGGCGACCACAAGGTCATCGGCCGGCTCTACATAGTCACATCGCTGCTGTTCGGCCTGGCCACCGTGGTGCTCGGCGGGCTCTTCGCCTTCGAATCGGTCGACGCCGCCACGCTCGAGGTGTTCTCGTCGGGCTCGGTCCTCCAGTCGTTCTCGCTCTTCCGCTTGGCCACCGTGTTCCTCGTGGCGATCCCCCTGGTGATCGGGGTGGCCATGGCGGTCGTGCCGCTCCAGGTGGGGGCCCCGGCGGTGGCGTTCCCCCGGGCCGCAGCCGCTTCCTACTGGGCCTGGCTGGTCGGCTCGCTTCTCTTCATCGCCTCCTACCTGATGGACGGCGGACCCGGCGGCACCAGCGGCTCGGGCGTCAACCTCTGGATCGCTTCGTTCGGGATGGTGCTCGTGGCCATCCTTCTGGCGTCGCTCTGCCTCGCCACCACGGTGTTCGCCCTCCGGACCTCAGGGCTCTCGCTGGCCCGGACGCCGCTCTTCTCCTGGTCGGTGGCGGTGGCCGCCGTCCTGTGGCTCTTCACCCTTCCGGTGCTGGTCGCCACGCTGGTGGTGTCCTACGTCGACCACCGCCACGCGGGCGGCGTGCTCGGCGGCAACGCGGCGCTGGCCCCCCGGGTCGGATGGGCGCTGCGCAACCCGCAGGTCTACGTGGTCGCCATCCCGCTCCTGGGCTTCTTCGCCGACGTGCTCGCCACCACGGCCAAGGCCCGCCTCGCCCTTCCGGGGGCGGCCCGCGCCGCCATCGGCGGAGCGGGCGTGGTGAGCTTCGGAGCGGTGCTCGCCACCAACGACGCGTCAGCGGTGGAGACCCCGCTCGTGATCGCCATGGGTCTGGCCGCCGTGCTCCCGGCTCTGCTGATCGCCGGTCTGATCGGCGACCTGTTCCGCCGGGGCTCGTTCCGGCTCACCACCGGCGCCGTCTACGCGGTCTCGTCGCTCCTCCTGGTGCTCGTCGCCACCGGCGCCGGCGCACTGGGGTCGATCCCGGCGCTCGAGACCGCCGGCACCATCTACGACATCGGCGTCGCCCACGCCACGCTGGTCGCCGCGGTGATCGCCGCCCTCGGCGGCGTCCACTGGTGGGCCACCAAGATCGGTCGCCAGGGCGCCAACGAGTCCCTCGGCAAGCTCGTGCCGCTCGTCCTGCTCATCGGTGGCCTCCTGGTATCGGCTCCGCACCTCGTGTCGGGCATCGCCGGCGAGGGCATCGAGACCAGCCCCGACTGGACCGGTGGCATCGAGGGCCTCAACTACGTGGTGGTGGCCGGATCGGTGGTCCTGCTGCTCGGTCTCCTGCTCGCCGCGGCCTCGTTCCTTCCGCTGTTCAAGGCCTCCGACCAGAGCCCCCGTGATCCGTGGGAGGGCCAGACCCTCGAATGGCTCTCACCGTCCCCGCCCCCGATCGGCAACTTCGACGCCGACCTGCCCACGGTCACATCGGCCGAGCCGCTGGTCGACCTGCGTGAGGAGAACTGATGACCTCGGCTGCTCTCGTCCTACCGCCCGCCGCTCCGCCGGCCCGTCCCCGGGTCCTGCTCGTGGGCACCGCACTGGCTTCGGCCGCCACCTTCATGGCGTTCGCCTGGATGATCGGTCTCTACGTCTCGGAGCGGTCGGCCGTCGTGTCCGCTGGGGGGACGTGGCTTCCCGACGGCAGCAACATCCCGCTCACGCCGGGGAACATGGCGTTCGCCACCATGTTGATCTCGGGTGTGTCGATCTGGTGGGCCGTGGAGTCGGTGGGCCGCAACGACCGCCAGATGGCCTACCTGGCGCTGGCGCTCTCGATCCTGCTGGGTGCAGCCGTCATCAACGCCACGTCGTTCCTGTACTCACAGATCGACCTGCCGGTGGCCTCCACGCCCGGCGCGCTGATCTACACCATCACCGGGGCCCACATCGCCATGCTCGGGTTCGCCATGGTCTACGCCGCGGTCATGGTGTTCCGCACCCTCGGCGGCGAGTACTCCGGGCGCGACCGTGAGGGCCTCGTCGCCGCCGCTCTGTTCTGGTACGTGACCATCGCCGTGCACGCAGTCATCTGGTACGCGATCTACATCGTCAAGTAGGGATCGAATGTTCAAGACCGGATCAAGGTTCCTCTTCGGCCTCTCGGCCTTCGGCTTCGTAGCGGCCATCGTCTACGCGGCGGCCACCGGCGACAACGCGCTCGGGATGGATTCCATCCTCGGGCCGATCACCGGTGGCTACAAGGGCTACGTGGGCGACCACATGGGCTACTCGGTGCTGGTGGGCCTGTCGGCTGCGGCCCTGTTCGGTGGGATCTTCCTCTCGGCGCTCCGAGACGCCGATCCCGAGGCCTCGGCCCAGGTGCTGGGTCTCGAGACGGTGCCCGAGGTGCCCGCTCCGGTGCGTGCCAACTACTGGCCGGTCATCGGTGCGTTCTCCCTCGGTGCGGTGGTGCTCGGCCTCGGCATCGGCTCCACCATGTTCTTCCTCGGTTGCGTCGGGCTCGCCGTGACCGGCATCGAGTGGGCGGTCCGGGCCTGGGCCGACCGGGCCACGGGCGATCCCGAGGTCAACCAGAGCATCCGCGATCGCTTCCTGGGCCCGGTGGAGGTGCCCGGTCTGGCCGCTCTCGGCGTGGCCGGTCTGGTCCTGGCGGTCTCTCGCATCCTGCTCGCCCTCCCCAAGGAAGGGTCCTACGTCGTGTTCGGCCTGGTACCGGCCATCATCTTGGTCCTGGCCTACCTGGTGGTCAGCCGGCCCCAGCTGTCGCAGTCGGCCATCGCCGGGATGCTCCTGATCGGAGCCGTCGCCCTGCTGGGTGGTGGCGTGGCTGCCGCCATCGCCGGCGAGCGCGAGCACGAGGGCGGTCACGACACCGAGCACGAGACCGAACACGAGACAGAGGAAGGCCTCGTGCCGATCTCCATCGACATCCCGATCCAGGCGGCCAACTGACATGACCAGCCGAGGAGGAAGCATGACCGGTCGTGCCCGTTCGACCACCGCGCGGGTGATCCCGCTGGCGGTCGGCGCCGTCCTGTTCCTGGCCAGCTGCGCGTCGGGCGACAACGCCCCGCAGGACTCGCTCCAGCCCGAGTCGCCGCAGGCCCGCACCATCTACAACCTGATCATGCCGGTGTTCGCCGTCGCCGGCATCGTGTTCTTCCTGGTCCTCTTCGGTGCCATCTACGTGGGCTGGAGGTTCCGGGCCAAGGACGACGAGGACTTCGCCGAGTTCCCCGAGCAGGTCCACGGCAACTTCAAGCTCGAGATCGGCTGGACGATCCTGCCGGCCCTCGTGCTGGGCGTGGTGGGCATCTTCACCGTCATCACGATCTTCGACCTCGCCAAGAAGCCGGCCGACGACGCCATCACCGTCGAGGTGATCGGCCAGCAGTGGTGGTGGGAGTACCGCTACGACATCGACAACGACGGTGTGGCCGACGAGATCATCACCGCCAACGACATGGTGGTGCCCACGGGCCGCGACATCGCACTCAAGATCCAGTCCCGCGACGTCATCCACTCCTGGTGGGCGCCCCGCCTCCACGGCAAGAAGGACGCGGTGCCCGGCCGCATCCACCCCCTCACCATCCACACGGACGAGACGGGTGAGTACATCGGTCAGTGCACCGAGTTCTGCGGCCTCTCCCACGCCGAGATGCGCATCAAGGTCGTGTCGGTGACCCCCGAGGAGTTCGATGCCTGGGTCGAGGCCCAGATGGCTCCCGTGGTCAACCCCCAGGACGAGGCGGCCATCCAGGGCTGGTCGACCTTCGCCAGCACCTGCACCAGCTGCCACCACGTTCGGGGCATGACCGATCCCGCCTCGGTCGACGGCGACGCCAGCCCCTCCACGGCCACCGCCGAGTTCGACTACCCCGACCTCATCAACCAGGTGGCCGGAGCAGCACCGGACCTCACCCACTTCATGAGCCGTTCGACCTTCGCGGGTGCCATGTTCGACCTCCGCAAGGACACCGACGAGTGCAACGCCCTCGGCCACACCTGGGCCTCCACCGAGGAGGGCATCGAGAAGTGCCTCAACCGCACCGACCTCGAGGCCTGGCTGCGCAACGCACCTGAGATGAAGGCCATGTACGCGGGGGAGAGCATGACCCCGGAGAGCCGCGGCATGCCCAACTTCAACCTCTCCGAAGACCAGATCGATCAGCTGGTCGCCTACCTGATCACCCTGAAGTAGGAGCGAGCACGTCATGGCATCAACTGACGGCACCCTCGCCCTGGGAACCGGCACCGAAGCACCGGCACGGCCCATGGGCGTATTCGCCCGGCCACGCAACACACCGGGCTGGCGCGGCTGGGTAACCACGGTCGACCACAAGCGAATCGGCATCATGTACGGCGCCGCCGCGCTGTTCTTCTTCCTGATCGGCGGCGTCGAGGCGCTCCTGATCCGCGCCCAGCTGGCGGCGCCGGAGGGCAAGCTGCTGAGCGCCGACCTGTACAACCAGGTCTTCACCATGCACGGCACCACCATGATCTTCCTGGCGGTGATGCCCATCGGTGCGGCCTTCATGAACTACCTGATCCCGCTCCAGATCGGTGCGCGCGACGTGGCGTTCCCTCGGTTGAACGCCCTGTCGTTCTGGTCGTTCCTCTTCGGCGGCGTCATCTTGAACTCTGCCTGGTTCCTGGGCGGCGGCGCCGACGGCGGCTGGTTCAACTACGCACCCAACAACGGCGTGATCTTCTCGCCGTCGCACGGCATCGACTTCTGGAACCTGGGCCTGATCTTCACGGGCATCTCGTCTCTGGTCGGTGCGGTGAACCTCATCACCACCGTCTTGAACATGCGGGCACCGGGCATGACGCTCATGCGCATGCCGGTGTTCACCTGGATGTCGTTCGTCACGCAGTTCCTGCTGCTGTTCGCCATCCCGGTGCTCACGTCGGCGCAGTTCCTGCTGCTGTTCGACCGCCTGTTCGGGGCCCGCTTCTTCGACGTGAGCATGGGCGCAGACCCGCTCCTGTGGGAGCACCTGTTCTGGATCTTCGGGCACCCCGAGGTCTACATCATGATCCTCCCGGCCTTCGGCATCGTCTCGGAGATCATCCCGGTCTTCGCCCGCAAGCCCATCTTCGGCTACCCGTTCATGGTCTTCTCCGGCATCGCCATCGGCTTCATGGGCTGGGGCGTGTGGGCCCACCACATGTTCGCCTCGGGCATCGGCCCGATCTCGGTGGCCGCCTTCTCGGTGGCCACGATGTTCATCGCGGTGCCCACCGGCGTGAAGATCCTCAACTGGCTGGCCACCATGTGGGGCGGCAAGCTGAAGTTCACGGCCCCGATGCTGTACTCGATCGGCCTGGTCACCATGTTCACCATCGGCGGTCTGTCGGGCGTCACCCACGCCGTGTCGCCCGCCGACACCCAGCAGACCGACACGTACTACATCGTCGCCCACTTCCACTACGTGCTCTTCGGTGGCGCCCTGTTCGGCTTCGTGGGCGGCTGGTACTTCTGGTGGCCGAAGGTGTTCGGCTTCAAGCTGAGCGACTACCACGGCAGGATCAACTTCTGGATCCTGCTGGTGGGCTTCAACCTCACCTTCGGGCCGATGCACATCCTCGGCCTCCAGGGCATGCCCCGCCGCACCTACACCTACCGCACCGGCTACGGGTTCAACTTCTGGAACCTGGTGGCCACCATCGGTGCGTTCATGATCGCGGCGTCGTTCCTGTACTTCTTCTGGATCATCTGGAGGAGCTACCGCCAGTCCAAGGTCGACGCCGTGGCCCTCTCGGGTGACCCGTGGGATTCGCGCAGCCTGGAGTGGATGGTCCCGTGCCCCACGCCGGCGCACAACTTCGACGTCACCCCCACCGTCCACGCGCTCGACGACTTCTGGCACCGCAAGTACGACGAGGACGAGAACGGTCGCCTGGTGCGCATCGCCGCCACCGAGGACGTCTCCCAGGACGGTTCGGCCACCGACGTGCACCTGCCCTCGCCCTCCTACTGGCCGTTCGTGCTGGCCGCCGGCTTCCCCTTCGTGGCTTGGGGCCTGATCTTCAACATGTGGCTCTGCGTGATCGGCGGAATCGCCATCGTCTCCGCCCTGTGGGGCTGGGTCGTGGAGCCCTCGGTCGATCCCGAGGGCGAGCACGGCCCGCACGACGACCACCATCCCACCGCCGACGACAGCCCGGCTGAAGCCGAGGCCGGTGCTTCCGAGGAGGCTGCGCTCGTTGACTGACATCGTTGATCCCCACGTGGTGGCGGCAGCCGGCGACCCGCCCGACGTTCCCGACGCCACCCACGGCCTGAGCCACGTGACCTCCACGGGCATCTCCAACGAGAAGCTCGGCATGTGGGTGTTCCTCGGCTCGGAGTGCCTCCTGTTCGGTGGCCTCATCTCCACCTTCCTGCTCTACAAGAACCGCGCAGGCTACGGAGACCTGAACGAGACCCCGCACGAGCTGTACGACATCTTGTTCACGTCGATCTCGTCGTTCGTGCTCCTCATGAGCTCCCTCACCATGGTGCTGGCCGTGTCGGCCATCCAGCGCGGAGACCACCGGGCTCTGCGCACCTGGCTGGCGGCCACAGCGCTCATGGGCGGCATCTTCATCTCCGGCCAGGTCTACGAGTTCAAGGAGTTCTTGAACGCGGGCTACGGCTTCACCCACAGCCCGGCCTGGTCGGCCTTCTTCGGCCTCACCGGCTTCCACGGGGTGCACGTCACCCTCGGCATCATCATGTTGCTGTCGTGCATCCTGCTGTCGCTCAGCGGCCGCATCCGGCAGGACAACGCCGAGTCCGTGGAGATAGTCGGCCTGTACTGGCACTTCGTCGACGTGGTGTGGATCATCATCTTCACCGTGGTCTACCTGATCAAGTGAGGATCGCCCGATGAGCGCAGACGCCACCACCGTTCCGGCCCCGGCCGGCGACACCCACGCCGACGAGCACCACGGTGCCACCGACGGCCTGTTCGTCAAGACGGCCATCATCCTGGCGATCATCACCGCCATCGAGGTCGCCTGGTCCTACCTCCCGTGGAGCGACTGGGGCGACGGCACCGCCATGGTGCTGATCGAGGTCGGCGGCCTGATCATCATGATGGGCGTGAAGTTCGTGATCGTGGCCTCGGTGTTCATGCACCTCAGGTTCGACTCCAAGGTGCTCACCAGGGTGTTCTACGCCGGGTTGGCGCTGGCCATCGCGGTGTACGTCGGGACCCTGGCCACCTTCGAGTTCTTCACCGGCGGCCACAGCTGGAACTGACCGCCTTCCGCCGGGGTCACTCCCAGCGGAACGTGCGAGCCGCCACCAGCGGCGCAGCCACTGCCCAGACCGCCAGCACCAGCCACGCTCGGCCGGGAACACCCGACGAGCCCAGGGCGCCGTGGAAGACCTCGGCCAGCGCGCCCGACGGCAGCAGCCGAGCCACGGTGCGGACCGCGCCCGGGAGCTCCTCGAGCGGGATGACCATGCCGCTCAGCAGCATCAGGACCAGGTAGACGCCGTTGGCCAGGGCGAGGGTGGTGAGCGCCTTGAGGGTGCCGGCCATCAGGAGGCCGAGTCCGGCGAAGGCCACGCTGGCCAGCGCCGCGCCCAGGATCGCCGCGCCGATCTGAGGCCCCTGGAACCGGTAGCCGAGCAGCAGTGCCACCAGGGTGATCACCGCCACCTGCACGATCTCGAGTGCCACCATCGCCGTGGTCTTGGCCGCCAGGAGCTGCGCCCGGGTGAGCGGCGTGGAACCCAGGCGCTTGAGCACCCCGGCCTGGCGTTCGAAGCCGGTGGCGATGGCCACCGACACCATGGCGGTCGACATCACGGCCAGCGCCAGGACCCCCGGGAACAAGAAGTCGACCGGATCGTCGACGCCGGTGGGGAGGACGTCGACGCTCGAGAAGAAGGTGAGGAGCATCACCGGGATCAGCAGGGTGAGCAGGACGGACTCCCCGTTGCGCAGGGTGAGCACCAGTTCGGTGCGAGCCTGCGCGGCCCAGGCCCGGTGAGCGGGTGAAGGAGCTCGCAATGCGGTCACCGACGCCGTCCTCTCCGCCGTCGCCCCACCGATGCTTGGACGGCGCTGGCGGTGGCGCCGCCGTCTTCGCGGTCGCCCGTGAGGCGCAGGAACACGTCCTCGAGCGTCTGACGGCCGGCCCGGAGGTCGGCGAGAGGAAGATCGTGGCGAGCGAGCCACGCTGTCAGCGTGGCCACGTTGGCGGGGGAGGCGTCGGTGGCCACGGCGTACTCGCCGGGGCGCGTCTCGCTCACCGTGGCGTCGAGCTCCAGCGACAGGGCGGCGGTGTCGAGCCCGGCAGGGGCGCCGAAGAGGATCTCGTCGCCTCGTCCGGCGTCGGTGAGCTCGGAGAGCGTGCCGTCGGCCACCAGGTGACCGCGGTCGATGATGACGACGCGATCGGCCAGGCGTTCGGCCTCGGCGAGGTCGTGGGTCGTGACGACCACGCAGGTGCCCGAGTGGGCGAGCTCACGTACCACCGACCGCACGAGCTGGCGGCCCCGGACGTCGACCCCGGC